>JBELMP010000110.1:0-9054 GCA_042095695.1 Maricaulis sp.
GCTTGAGGCTGGGCGGGCCTGAGATTGCTTCGGCCGCGCCGCGCGTCTCGCGGCGCACCACGCCGGACACCGCTGAGAAGGCAGGACCCGCGACCGCATCACCCAGCCCGGTAATCCCGCTTGGTCCAGCGAGCCGGACTTGCTTGCCAAATACGCGCGAGGCCAGCTCACAGGCGCCGGGCAGTTGCGCCGCGCCCCCGGTCAACACCATACGGCGCCCCCCGGCATTCTCGACCCCGGCCGCCTCCAGGCGATCGCGGACCAGCTCGAAGGTTTCTTCTACCCGCGGCCGGATAATGGAGTTGAGGAGGGAACGCGGGGCAGAGCCGTACGCAGATCCCTCCTCGCCCACCACCGAAGGCACTTCGATCATCTGCTGATCGTCATCCGGGCTGTCCAGGGCAGAGCCATAGAGAATTTTAAGGCGCTCCGCGGCGCTCAGCGGGGTCGACAGGCCGCGCGCGATGTCCGCGGTGACATGTGCGCCACCGACCGGGACGGCGTCGATATGCAATAGCGCACCATCGGCAAATACCGCCGCGCTTGTGGCGCCCGCGCCCATATCGATCAGGGTTGCACCGAGCTGCACTTCGTCATCGCCCAGGGCGGAGAGCGCCGAGGCATAGGGCGTCGCGACAACGCCCCTGAGATCGAGATGGCAACGCTCGACACAGGTCAAAAGATTGCGCAGCGGGCCGATGGCAGCGGTGATCACATGAACTTCCACACCGAGCGTGCGGCCGAACATGCCGCGCGGATCGCGAATGCCGCGATGATCATCAACCGACCAGGCCAGCGGAATCGCGTGCAGGATCATCCGGTCTTCAGCGTGAAATTCTGACATGGCACCGTCGAGCAGGCGCCGCAGGTCGCGCTCATTCACCTCGCGATTGGGCAGATCAATCTCCGCTGCCAGCCGTGTTGAGGTCGGCTGACCGGAGGACAGGGTGACGCTGACACTGGTAACAGCTTGACCAGCCATGCGCTCGGCCTGCTCGACCGCACCGCGGATGGCGCCGACCGCAGCATCCATATCGACGACCGCGCCGCCGCGGACACCGCGGCTGGACTGGTGACCGACACCGACCATGCGCGGCCGTGGCCCGGCAATGGTCTGGTCCGTCTTGGCGATAAAACAGGCAATCTTGGACGAGCCGACATCCAGGGCCGCACAAACTCCATTGGCCTTGGGCGCGGGACCGCCCTGCCCGTTACGCGATCGCAGGAAGCTGAAAATCGTCATGCGTCTCGCTCCCGCATTCCCGCTGCAGCGGCCCGGTCCGGCAAGGCCCTGACAATCAAATCGCCCTGGCCGCGCATATCAAAACTTTCGGCCGCCAGGCGCAGTACGCCACGCTCTGAATGCAGGCGCGCCAGAATGGCCATGGAGGCGCTGACATCGCCCTCGGGCAATTTCACATCCGCACCATTCTCCAGCCGGAGATTCCAACGACGTTCACCAATCCGTACGGCACCGACCACATCGCGGGCGATCTCGGGATAGCGCTGCAGGGCCTCGACGATCTCGACCACGGCATTATTCGCGCCCTCGGCCACGACGAGCGGCAGATCCGGCGGCGCCATGACATCAGCCTGCCCCATGACGGCGCCATCGGTATCGATAATGTGTAATGCCCCGTCCATCTGCCAGAGCGCATAGGCCTCGCGGGTCTCCACCACGATGGCCACACTGTCGGGCCAAAGCCGGGCCACGGAGGCGTTCCGTACGATCGGGAGGGCTTCAACCCGGGCACGCACCTCGGCCGGATCAACGGTGAAAATCGGCTGCCCGCCGGCAAGGCCCGTCGCAGCGATAATATCGCGCGCAACTTCATCACGGGCGCCAGAGACATCAATCGTCGCCACAGCGAAACCCGCATCGGCGAGCTGGACCTGAACCTTGTGCGCAGCGAGATCGATAACGTCATCGAGTTGGCCAAAGGCCGTCAGCCCGCCAATCATGGCCGCGACCAGCGCAGCCAGTGCCATTCCACCCAATCGGGCAGCATTTGCCACCCGGTAACGCGCACTACGGATCTGAGCCTGTACCCAATTACTCAAACGCCGCGGTGCGGACACCGCGGCGGCCCTGGTTTTGGTTCTACGCCGGGTCGGTTTCTTCGACCCGCCGCGCCTCACCTTCGACACGACGCATTCTCCGCCATCCAATCCACGAGATCTGGAAACGCGATCCCGCAGAGAAGCGCCTGTTCTGGCGCTAACGAGGTAGGAGTCATGCCCGGTTGGGTGTTAATTTCGAGTAACCATAGCGGTTGATTCGCTGATTCGTCATAACGAAAATCAGAGCGCGTCAACCCCCGACATCCCAAGGCTTTATGGGCCTTTAGCGCCAATTCCATCGCCAGATCGGAAATTTCTGACGAAATTTTTGCTGGCAAAATATGATCGGAACCACCCGCCGCATACTTCGCTTCATAATCATAGAAGGTGGTGTTCGGGATGATCTCGGTGACGGCCAGGGCGCGATCCTCCATGACCGCGACTGTCAGTTCGCGCCCGGGCACATAGCGCTCGACCAGAACCTCATCGCCCAGATCATCGGTCTCCGCAGCCAGTTGCGCCGGCGGGCGGTTCGCCCCCTCTAGCACGATATGCACGCCCACCGATGAGCCCTGTGCATTCGGCTTGGCGACATAGGGCGGTTTCATCGCATGGGCCTTGGCCGCCTCGAAACGGTTGACGATCACACCCTCGGGACAGGGAATGCCCGCCGCGCGCAAGACATCCTTGGCCATTTGCTTGTTCATCGCCAGAGCCGAGGCCAGGACGCCGGAATGGGTATAGGGCTTGCCGAAATGCTCCAGCACGCCCTGCACCATGCCGTCCTCGCCCCACTCGCCATGCAGCGCGTTGAAAACTAAATCCGGATTGGCAGAGGCAAGCTGGTTGTAAAGGTCACGGCCGGCGTCGATTTCCACAACGTCATGGCCTTTTGTCCGCAGGCCCTCGGCCACAGCCTTGCCCGACACCAGGGAAACATCGCGCTCAGGCGACAAACCGCCCAGAAGGACTGCGACACGTTTGCTCATCGGCCTATCCCTTTTCCCCAATCCGTTTCACTTCCCAGCGCAGGTCCACGCCGTGTTTTTCCTTCACGCGGGCCCGCACATCCTCGCCGACCTGTTCCAGGTCTGCGGCCGTTGCCGTGCCGTCATTGATGAGGAAGTTGCAGTGTTGCTCTGAAAAGAAGGCCCCGCCAACGCGATACCCGCGCCCGCCGACACTGTCGATCAATTGCCAGGACCGGCGCTGGTTCGGCGTGCCCGGGGCATCCGGATTGGCGAAGGTCGAACCGGAGGTTTTCTCGCGGATCGGCTGGGTGCCCTCGCGGCGTTCGGTGATGCCATTCATGCGCGCCTCGATGGCGGCAGGTTCGTCCGGCGTGCCCTGGAAAACCGCCGAGGTGAAGATCCAGTCGTCCGGCGCCTCGCAATGGCGATAGGAATAGTTCAGCTCGTCCGGACTCGCCTCGATGATGCGCCCCATGCGGTCGATGGCACGAACAGAGACGACGACGCCCTTGGTTTCCTGGTCATAACAGCCAGCATTCATGCGCAGCGCGCCACCAATCGTGCCCGGCACACCGACCAGATACTCCATGCCCGAAAGGCCCGCCTTGGCGGCGGCCTTGGCGACCATCTTGTCCAGCGCACCGGCGCCTGCCTTCAATTGGTTGCCTTCAAGCACTTCGGTCCGCGCAAACGGTCCGGCCAGGCGAATGACAACACCCCGGATACCGCCATCGCGCACCAGCGTGTTCGAGCCTGCACCCAGAACATGCACCGGAATATCGTCATGCGTTTCAGCGAGAAAACGCGACAGGTCCGCCTCGTCCGCCGGCAGATACATCACATCCGCCGGACCACCGACCCGCAGCCAGGTGACATCCTTGAGCGGCGCATTCTCGATATATTTGCCGCGAACGGTTGGAAGACGGTCTATGAGGCTCAACCCAGCGCCTCCAGCTCGCCCTGCAGGGCATAGGCCCATTGCGTGATATCGCCGGCGCCGAGGAAGATCACGACATCCCCCTCACCCGCACGCTGCTTCACTTCGCTGGCGACTTGATTACGGGTCACGCCCAGGGCTTCACGGTGACCATGCGCCATCAGGCTTTCGACGAGATGATCACGATCAAAGCCCTCCATGGGGTCTTCTCCGGCCGCGAACACGTCGGAAATCATGACCGTGTCGGCGTCGTTGAAACAGGTGGAGAAATCCTCGAACAGATCCGCCAGGCGAGAATAGCGGTGCGGCTGCATAATCGCGATCACCTTGCCGGTCGAGGCCTGTCGCGCCGCCTTGAGCACCGCTGAGATTTCCACCGGGTGGTGGCCATAATCATCAATAATGGTCGCACCATTCCAGCTGCCAGCCTTGGTGAAACGCCGCTTCACACCACCGAATTCCGCCAGGGCACTGCGCGCCTTGTCCTCGGTCAGGCCAAGCTCCCGTGACGTCGCGATCGCTGCCAGCGTATTGAGCACATTATGCTCGCCGACCATGGGCAGGAAAATATCGGTCCAGCGCTCTTCGGTCTGACCGCGCAGCCGAAAATCAATATCGAATGTCGTGCCAGCCGGTTCAGCGCGCAGATTGCTCACCCGCACATCCGCCTGCGGGTTGAAGCCATAGGTGATGACCCGGCGATTATCGACCCGGCTGGCCAGGGACTGCACTTCCGGATGATCAGTGCACAGCACGGCAAACCCGTAAAACGGCAGGTTCTCGACGAACTGGTAGAAGGCATCACGCAGCGTATCGAAATCGCCGTAATGCTCCATATGTTCGGGATCGATATTGGTGACGATGGCGACGGTGGAGCGCAGTTTCAGGAATGAACCATCACTCTCGTCGGCTTCCACGGCCATCCAGTCGCCCAGGCCGACCTTGGCATTGGATTGATAGGCGGAGATAATCCCGCCATTGATCACGGTCGGATCCACGCCAGCGGCATCAAGCAGGACCGCTGTGAGCGAGGTCGTGGTGGTCTTGCCATGCGTACCGCCGACAGCGACCGAATACTTGAGGCGCATTAATTCGGCGAGCATTTCGGCGCGCCGTACCACCGGGATTTTCGCGGCACGCGCGGCCACGAGCTCCGGATTGTCAGGCTTGATCGCTGAGGACACGACAATGGCGCCGGCGCCGCGAACATTCTCCTCGGCATGACCGATGGCAATGCTTGCCCCCGCCTTGCGCAGACGCTCGACATTGGGATTGGCCTTGATGTCCGAGCCCTGGACCTTATAGCCAAGATTGAGCATGACTTCGGCAATGCCGGACATGCCAATACCGCCAATTCCGACGAAGTGAACGGGACCGACCGGGAATGGCAGGGCGGTGAATTTCATAAGACAGCTCCGGTAACAAGACCGTCCACCGCCCTGGCAAGGGCCTCGGCAGCATCGGGACGGCCCAGCGACCGTGCGGCAGCTGCACGCTCGGTCAGGTCCTGGGGGTTGTTCAGGCGAGTTTGCAACAAGTCGGCGAGACGCTCGACGGTGAATTCCGCTTCAGACACTACGTCAGCCGCGAGGGATTTTTTCATGCTCTCCGCATTCGCCGTCTGATGATCATCCATGGCGATGCCCAGCGGGCAGAAAATCGCCGGTCGGCCAACACCCATAACTTCCGACACTGTTGAGGCGCCTGCGCGCCCGATGACCAGATGTGCTTTTGCATAGAGGTCACCGACATTGTCGAAGAAAGGTTCGCATCGGGCCGTTACGCCGGCCAAATCATAGGTTTCACGTGCCATTGCGAGATTTTCGTCGCGCGTTTGTTGGACGATATCAAGGCGAGATCGTAGCGATTCAGAGAGTTTGGCGATGGCCGCCGGCACGGTCTCGGACAGGATGCGCGCGCCCAGCGAGCCGCCCAGAACAAGAATATGGATGGCCCCATCATCACCCAGCGCCGGATAGCCTGCGCCGCGGGCTGCCACGATCGGGTCGCGCAAGGGATTACCGGTGAGAATATGGCGTTGCTTGGCCCGCGCCGGCAGCTTGTCGAGCCGCTCAAAGCCTGAAGCGATGAATCCGGCATTCCCTGCAAATACGCGATTGACCCGGCCCAGAACCGCATTCTGCTCATGAATGCAGAAGGCAATACCGGCCATGCGGGCAGCGGCAATTGCGGGAAAGGCTGGATAACCGCCAAATCCGGCGATGACATCCGGTTTCCAGGCTTTGACGATTGACTGCGCCTGACCGAGGCCCTGGGTGAGTTCCACCCCGGCCTTCAGCACTTTCAGCGGGTTCTTGGTGAAAGGACTCGCCGCGCGAATTTCGTCAATGGCGACGGCCGGAAAGTCCTCGGCATGTCTCAACCCGCGCGCATCCGTCACCAGACGGATCTGCCAGCCGCGGGCCATCAAGGCCTCCGCAGCAGCACGAGCGGGAAACATATGTCCACCGGTTCCTCCGGCGGCAAGCAGGCAACGGCGTGGTGTCATGCGCTATAGGCACCCGGGCGGCGGCGGGTAAAGGCCAGCATCAGACCAGCCCCGAAGGCCAGCGCGAGCATGGAAGACCCGCCATAGGAGACGAATGGCAAAGTCATGCCCTTCGGCGGGATCAGGTTCAAGTTCACAGCGATGTTGACAAGCGCTTGCAATCCAAATTGCAAGGCCAGCCCGGTCACGGCCAGCTGGGAAAAATGATCGCGCAACTGCATGGCCTGCCCCCAGGCACGCGCCACCAGAATGGCGAACAGGCCGATGATAGACAGCGAGGCCAGCAAGCCGAATTCCTCGGCGGCGACCGAGAAAATGAAGTCGGTGTGCGCGTCAGGCAGGAAGTGTTTGACCTCGCCCTCGCCCGGACCGACCCCGGCGACGCCTCCTCGTGAAATCGCCTCCATCGCCCGGTCGATCTGATAGGTGTCACCGCTTTCCGGATCGAGGAAGCGCTGTACCCGGCTGGCCACATGCGGGAAGGTCAGATAGGCCGCAGTCGACCCCGCGGCCGCGAGCCCGCCCAGCCCGACCACCCAGATCCAGGACAGGCCGGAGGCGAAGAAAACCCCGCCGAAACACAGGGTCAACAAGACGGTCTGCCCAAAATCAGGCTGCAGCATCAAGAGTAAAACAGCGAAGAGATAAAGGCCGAAGGCGATGATACGTCCGGGCACAGGCGCGCCACGCTTTTCCTCGGCAAACAGCCAGGCCGCTGTCACGATCAGGGCCGGCTTCAGAAATTCGGAGGGTTGCAGCCCGAACGATCCAAGCCGGACCCAGCGTGTCGCCCCTTTCACTTCATGACCGATAAAGGGCAAAAGCATCATCACGCCGAGCGAGCCGATGACCGCCAGCGCAGCCAGCCGCCGGGCGCCCTTGGCGCTGAGCGAGGAGACGAAGAGGAGACCGGCCAGACTCAGTCCGGCGAACAATCCCTGGCGATAGATAAAGTAGAATGGATCGGAGATTCCCAGGCGATCCGCAGCCGCCGGGCTCGCCGCCATTGAAAGCAATAAGCCCGTCACCATCAGCGCGAGAACGGTGAACAGCAAGGTTCGGTCAACGCCACGCCACCAGCTTATCGCGGCTCTGGGTGCCAGGGCGATCATGTTACGCCCTCCGTGCGAACCGCGTCCGTGGTCAGCGCCCGGACGCAGCCTGCAAAGGCATCACCGCGTGCCTCAAAACTCGTGAACTGGTCGAATGATGCAGCCGCCGGTGACAGTAGAACCACGGCTCCTGGGCGGCCGGATGCAGCGGCATCGCTTGCGGCGCGGCGCGTGGCGGTTTCCAGATCACCGCAAAGCGTGGTTTCAACCTTACCCACCAGCGATTTGGCAAAGCGCTCCTCGGCCTCGCCGATCAGATAGGCCCGGGCGATGCGACCAAAGGCCGGCTCAAGACCGTCGAGGCCGTCATCCTTGGCCCGCCCCCCGGCAATCCAATAAATATCATTATAGCAATTGAGGGCCTGCAACGCCGCCTGGGCATTGGTCGCCTTGCTGTCATTGACGAAGACGATTCCCTCCCGGCGACCGACAATCTCTTGGCGATGTGCCAGACCCGGGAAGCTGGCAACCGCCCGTCCAGCCGCTCGGCCGCTAATGCCGACAAGCCGTGCGACCGCAAGCGCAGCCGCCACATTCTGTGCATTGTGACGCCCTGGCAAGGCCGGGGCAGCCGCCAGATCGAGCACCGGGTGAGACGCCCCGTCCATGGCATCATAGACTTGGCCGCCCAGCGCATATACGCCCCGTGCAAAAACCCGCCCCGCGGAAATCGGAATGACATGCTCCTCCGGGCGACGCAGGCGAAGCCGCGAGAACAATCCGGCTGTCTCTGCATCGTCAATACCGATCACCGCCTGCGCGCCGGGTGCCTGCATATCGAACAGGCGCTGCTTGGCGGCAAAATAGCCGGCGAAACTGCCATGCCGGTCGATATGGTCCGGTGAGATGTTCAACAGGAGTGCGATATCGCAGGCCAGACTCTGCGTAAGATCAATCTGATAGGAAGAGAGTTCCAGCACATAGGTAAGGCCGGGGCGCGGCTTTTCCTGGTCGAGTATCGCCTCGCCAATATTGCCACCGACAATGGCCGGTCGCCCCGTCTCATTGAGAATATGGCCAATCAGCGCGGTGGTTGTGGACTTTCCATTCGTGCCGGTAATCCCGATTATCCTGGGACGACGCTTCTCGGGCAAGTCGCGCAGCGCCATAGCAAACAATTCGGTATCGCCAATGACCGGCGCATCCACCGCGCGGGCGAGATCAACCATGCGGTGCGGCTTGGGATGGGTCAAAGGAATGCCGGGTGAAAGGACAAGCGCGGCGATATCACCCCAATCGCGACGATTAAGGTCATCGAGCATCAACCCAGCAGCGGCGGCCCGCTCACGTGCAGTCTCGGAATCATCCCAGCAGGAGACAAGCGCGCCACCGGCTTCCAGCGCCCGGGCCCGCAGCACCAGTTCCACACCCGACTCCGGGTCATAGCCGGCCTTGGTCAGGGGCGCGATCGACAGGGTCAGGGCCGCCAGCCAAGGCCGCATGGGCTCCAGCATCGGCCCGGAC
>JBELMP010000111.1:0-9022 GCA_042095695.1 Maricaulis sp.
GACTGAGCTTTAGCGTAACCCTCGCTCCCGACGTGTCCGGCTGGTATCGCGGCGACCCGACGCGAATCCGGCAAATCCTGTCCAATCTCGTCTCGAACGCTATCAAATTCACCGAAACGGGCAGTGTCGAAGTCCACATCGCCCACGCCAAGCGCGAGGATGACGCCAATATCGAAATCCGTGTTCGCGATACCGGCATCGGCATCAAGCCCGAGCGATTGCAGTCGATTTTCGAGCCCTTTGAACAGGCTGACAATTCGACGACACGGACCCATGGAGGTTCCGGTCTCGGCCTGGCAATCAGTCGGCGGCTCACAGAATTGATGGCGGGAACGCTTTGCGCCCAGTCCGTACCGGGGGAAGGCTCGCAGTTCACGGCACGCTTGAGCTTGCCCGAGGGGCAGGCACCAAGGCAGGCCATATCAAAAGTCCAACCCGGCCATACCGGTCGTCCCTTGCGTGCGCTCATTGTGGATGATGTCGCTACGAACCGGCTGGTTCTCGAGACGCTGCTGCGTCCGCTTGAGGTGGAGCCGGTCAGTGTCGCCAGCGGCGCTGACGCCCTTGAAGCGGTGCATGCGTCCCACTTTGACTTCATCCTGATGGATATCCAGATGCCCGTCATGGACGGCGTCGAAACAACCCGCCGCATCCGGCAATTGGAGCATGAAACGGCGCAGAATGCGGTTCCGATCACTGCAGTCACGGCAAATGTTCTGCCGGAACAGATCGAGACCTATCGCGAAGCCGGGTTGGATCGCCACCTCGCAAAGCCGGTCAATCGAGATGTTCTCGCCGGCCTGATCCAGGAGCTTCGCGAGCTTACTCCGGCGGTTGCCCCATAATCGCTTCATACATGCTACGACCGAGATAGCCGTCGGCAGCGTGACCATTGTCGCGCTGGAAATCCCTCAGAGCTCGCCGCGTATTCGGTCCGGCAATCCCGTCAGGCGTACCTGAATCATGGCCCATCGCATTAAGCGCCGCCTGCACCGCCTGTGTCTGCGAACGCGTCAGCGGATTATCACCCTCCGGCCACGGGCCGATGAGCGCCGCCGAGCCCGCCAGCCGGTCCGCCAGATGCGCAACACCAAGCGCGTAGGCCGTCGAATTATTATAACGTTTGATCACCCGGAAATTGGGGAAGGTCAGGAAGCCAGGCCCCGCGCGACCAGCCGGCAGCTCGAGACGGGCCGCCCGCATAAGATGATCGGCATGCCATTCGCTGTCACCGGCGGGGCGGATCCCCATCATCGCCCACTCACTCACCAACCGGCTTTGCACCGGATTCCAGGCATTGAGATCAAATCCGTCCGGGAGGCTCACTTCCAGCACGGTCGGTGCGCCGGTCTGCCAACCGGCTTCGGCCAAGAGGTTCGCCGCCGAAGCCAGCGCATCCCCTTCATCTGTCCAGATATTCCGCTGGCCATCGCCATCGAAATCGACAGCGCGCTCCAGATAGGTGGTCGGGATGAACTGGGTCTGGCCCATCGCGCCAGCCCAAGAGCCCAATAACTGATCGCGCTGCGCATAGCCCTCATCGATCATCTCACCGACAGCGATCAACTGGCTTTCCGCCCAGCCGCGCCTGCGCCCCTCCCAGGCCAGGGTCGCAAGCGAACGTACAACGTCATTATTTCCGGTGATGGCGCCATAAGAGCTCTCCAGGCCCCAGATCGCGACCAGGATTTCAGAGCGCACGCCGAACTGCGCTTCAATTGCCTCGAGGGTGGCATCATGATCCTGATGCGCGTCCAGCCCGTTGGAGATGCGCAGATCTGAAACCGCGATATCAAGATAGGACCAGATCGGGCGGACGAATTCGGGCTGGCTGCGATCGCGGTCGATAATAACGGCATTGGGCTCGAGCCCGCCGAGCATGGAGGCCGTGGTCTGCGGCGTAACTCCGCTATCCAGGAGACGGCCCCGGAAACCATCCAGCCAGGTTTCGAAACTCTCCTCCTGCGCCAGAGCACCGGGCATGGCGATCACCGCCATTACGCTCGCCAGCATGGACTTCAACCGCATCAGCCTCTTCCTCTGTATTCGGCCGGATCGAGACCGGCGATTTCGATAATCAGTTTGCGCTTCAGGGCGTCGACAAAATCCTGATGATCATTACTGGGCGAAATGAAGGCACCCTGTCCGATAATCACATTATTCTGGAAATACCCGGCCACATCGATACTCACCGTCGGCCGAAAAGGGCTCTGGCGCGAATTGTCGATTGGCAGGCCGTTGACGGTCACACGGCTCGCCTCCGCACCCTGTCTTGCCGCCTCAAGGCTGGGGCCGGAGTTTTGCGGCCCATCGCCGGAGATATCGATGATCTTGCGAATACCCTCAAAATCATTGCTCTCGATAAGCTCGACAGAATTGGTGATGGCGGCTCCGATTGCCGTTCGACGACCGGAAATAAAGGATGCCGTTGCCAGCGCCGCCGCGAAACCGCGGGCATCAGCTTCGGTTTCAATCACGGTCCATGGTGCCACGACGCGCTGAAAATCTCCGTCCGCCCATTCAAGATAAATCACCACAATCCGGCCATATCCGCCACTCTGGATCGCGCTAATAACGTCCGGGTCGGCGAGTGCAGCGACATGACCTTCGCGTTGTCGCCGGGCTTCCTCCTCGTCAATCGACGAGGAAACATCAACCGCGAGGACAAGTTCCAGATCGACATATTCGCGTCCATCCGCCGTATACTCGACCGCACGCCGAACTGGCTCCTCCTGGGCTCCGGCCGCGCCTGCCAAGGCCAGTGCGAGGCTGATGAAACCGGTCCGGATCATGGAAGCAGACTGTCCTCTGGCCCGGGCTGCAAACCGGCAATCTCGAGCACAAGCTTGCGCAGTATCGCCTGGCGAAACTCGTCCTCGGTCCGCGCCGGAAGGACAAAGGCGCCGGGTCCGGTAATCACATTATTCTCGAAATAGAGGTCGAGATCGATCTCGGCCTGGTGAATGCCGCGACCAGTATCGCGCGCGAGAACCGGCAATCCATTGATCACGACACGGGCCTGCGCAGCGCGCTCATGAGCGGCGCTCAGTGGCGTACCCTGATTTTGCGGCCCATCACCCGAGATATCGATTATCCGGCGCAGCGCGGTGTATTCATTGGTCTCAATCCGCTGCACCCCATCGGCGATCGCTGAACCGATCGCCGTATATTGTCCCCGCTCGAAAGGGGCTTCGGCAACTCGTGTTGCGAAGGCCCGCGCATCCGCCTCCGTGGCGACGACCGTCCAGTCTGCGGCGACGCGCTGCACATTGGCGTCTGCCCATTCCACATAAGTCACGGCGATACGCCCCAGCGGACCGCCCTGAATGGCATTGATCACATCCTCAGATGCCAGCGCGGCAACATAGCCCGCACGCTGCCGCCGGGCCTCTTCTTCATCCACTGAATAGGAGATATCAACCGCGAGCACGAGCTCGACATCGACCTCCGTCGGCGCTTGCGCAGACGCATCCCCAAACGACAAAACGGTCGCTGCAGCGACCGCAACACCCAATAACCTGACCATCATGGGCACAAACTATGGTTTTCAGGCGACACTCGCAACTGACCATGTTGTCAGCGCTTCCCCTGAGGCGATTTGGGACTCGCGCCATGCGGCACGCTTGTATAGGCTTGAAACAAGGTGGGTCGATGATCAGCGCTCGCAATGACGAGCGGCGTTAGTTTTAGGGGATTGGGTATGATGGATCTGGTTACGAATCTTGGCATCGCCGGATTTGCCGGAATCGCAATCATCATTGTTTTGCTTGGTGCGCTTCTTGTTGTTCAAAACCGGATTCGCGCCAGACGCGAAGATGCGGAGCTCGCTGCGGACTTCCAAAGCGCGGCAGATATCGTGAGCAAACCGCCAATGGCAATCCGCCGGCCCGCCTCGCGCCCGGCAATGGCAATCAGCGGCACGGAAGCCAAGGCGTTCAGTGGCCAGGCCAAATCCCTGTCCGGCGATGATGGCACGCCACCGACCGGACCCGACGGTAAACCCGCCAACCCCTGGGAGGTTCATGCGCGCAAGGTGGAAGCCGCGAAGATCGGTTTTGCATCCAGCCGCGGTTCTGCGCTGATCCCGATCATCCATCATGATTATGATGAGTATGTCGACCACGACACCGCAGTCGATGTGATTGATACCTTGCGCAAGGCAGGCCCGGATGCGCCGGTCGATCTCATCCTCCACACTCCTGGCGGTATCAGTTCCGCAACCCAGCAGATCCTGCACGCCCTGAAAGAGCATCGCGGCACCAAGACCGCTTTTGTGCCCTATCGGGCGAAATCTGCGGGCACGATGATTGCGCTTGCCTGCGACGAGATCGTCATGGGTCCGAATGCGGTTCTGGGCCCGATTGACCCGCAATATGGCTGGATGCCGGCGCAGTATCTTGCCGAGCTGACCAAGTCGAAATCTGCTGACCGCGTTGATGACGAGATGATCATTCTCTCGAAAATGGCCAAACAGGCCATGACCGAGGCGCGGCAATTCGCCTGCGACTACGTCAATGATGCGCACAAGCACAAGGGCACATGCACCTTCACCGAGGATTTGATCATTGGCGGCCGGAACCACGATTATCCGATTCTTCCGGGCGAAGCGAAAGATGATTTCCGGCTGCATGTTTCAACCAATATGCCGGAGGCGCCTTATGATATCTGCCAGCCGCCGCCAAAACTTGATCCCGTGATGATTGTCTCGATGTTCAAGGAAAATGGTGTCGAGCATGCTGAAGCAGAGCGATCAGCCAGGACACACAAGCCGCGCCGCTCCGCAGATCGGGATTTGTTCCGCTAGCGCATCGCCCCGGATGCGGACGCGTTTGATTCACAGCTTTTCCATTGACAGCGCATGGAGGGGCCTGTATCTCCCGCGCTCCTTATTCACTTGAAGCGTAACGAAGGCCGAACGATGAAAGTCCGCAGCTCGATTAAATCGCTGAAAAACCGCCACCGCGATTGCCAGGTCGTGAAGCGCCGCGGCCGCGTCTATGTGATCAACAAGACCGATCCGCGCTTCAAGGCACGCGCCGGCTAGTCCAGCGAATTTCTGCCGCTCAGGCGGTTGACGATTTCAGGCCCGCACCGTTCATGGATGCGGGCTTTTTCGTGCCTCAAGGAGCTTCGTAATGACGATCAAGGCTGTGCTTTGGGATCTCGGCAATGTGCTGCTGGACTGGCAGCCCGCCTATTATTATAGCCAATTCTTCGAAGATAAGGCGGAGCTTGATCACTTTTTGTCCGAGGTCTGCACCATGAGCTGGCATACCGAGCATGATCGCGGTGTTCCCATGGCGCGGAACAGAATAACGCTCATTGAGACCTATCCTCAGTACGAAACCCTCATCCGGGCATGGGAGACCGAAATCGCCAGCATGGTCGGCGGTGTCATCAAAGGCACGCCCGAGGCGATGACCGCGCTAGATGAGCGGGATATTCCGCAATATGCGCTTACCAATATGCCGGCGGAATGGCTTGATTACGTGCTTTCGTCCTTCCCGGTAATCCGGCTCATGCGCGACGTAATCATTTCGTCGAAGGAAGGGGTCATCAAGCCGGATCGCAGAATCTATGAAATCACTGATCTTCGGCTGCCCCATGATCCGGGGGAGGTCCTGTTTTTTGACGATCGTGCGTCCAATATCGAAGCGGCCCGCGCCTATGGCTTCGTGGCGGAGCAATTCATTGATGGAAAACAGCTTCATGCGGATCTACGCCGCTATGGCTTGCTGTAAATCGTGAAAATTGACGTGGACGTCAAGGTCACTTTGGTATTTCCTTTCGGCGATTTTGCATCAATTATCTCCCCAAGATGATCGCGATGGTGGATAAAACCACGACGCACCCGGCCAAGCGCGGCCACCATCGATAAGGAGGAGACGATGGATCTCAACTTTACCCCGGAAGAAGAAGCCTTCCGCGCGGAAGTCCGGCAGTTTCTGAAGGAGAATATCTCCGAGGAATTGGCCACGAAAATGCGCAATGGTCTCGATTTGGAAAAAGCCGATATTGAGGACTGGCATGCCCGCCTTCAAACCCGCAACTGGCTGGCGGCGACCTGGCCGGTCGAGCATGGCGGCCCTGGCTGGACGGACACACAACGTCATATTTTCGACGAGGAATGCGCATTGGCGAATGCGCCGCGCATCCTGCCTTTCGGCCTTAGCATGCTGGGTCCGGTCCTGCTGAAATTCGGCACCGAAGAACAGAAGGCGGCAATCCTTCCTCGCATCCTTGATGGTACGAACTGGTGGTGCCAAGGCTATTCCGAGCCGGGTGCCGGTTCCGATCTTGCCAGCCTGAAAACCAAGGCCGAGCGCGATGGCGATGATTACATCATCAACGGCCAGAAAACCTGGACGACGCTGGGTCAGCACGCCGACAAGATTTTCTGCCTCGTCCGCACCTCGACCGAAGGCAAGCCGCAGGAAGGTATTTCCTTCATCCTGGTTGATATCGACACGCCCGGCATCGAAATGCGCCCGATCCGCCTGCTTGAGGGCGGTTACGAGGTCAATGAAGTCTTCTTCACTGATGTTCGTGTCCCGGCCTCCAACCTGGTCGGCGAGGAGAATCAGGGCTGGACGATCGCCAAATACCTGCTGACCCATGAGCGCACCGGGATTGCCGGTGTCGGCGCCTCGACCCAGGCACTTGCCGAACTGAAATCCCTTGCCAAGAAGCTGAAGCGCCGCGGCAAGCCGCTGAGCGATGATGCGATTTTCATGGCAATGGTCGCTGAGACTGAAATCGATCTGGAAGCCATGCGGATCACCAATCTGCGCATGCTGTCAGGCGGCGGCGCCATGGGCACAGTGTCCTCGATGTTGAAAATCAAGGGCACCGTCATTCGCCAGGCGATCAATGATCTCGCCCGCCGCGCGCTCGGCCCGGCGGCCAGCCCATTCCCGTCAGAGGATGTGCTGGGCAATCTCGCCGTAGCGCCGCCCGAAGCAGCAATGCACGCAGCCGATTACTTCAACAATCGCAAGCTTTCCATCTTCGGTGGATCCAATGAGATCCAGCGGAACATCATCACCAAAGAACTGTTCATGGGTTAGGGCAATGGATTTCAATCACACTGAAGACCGGCGCATGATTTCCGATAGCTTGCGCCGCTATCTCTCCGAACAGTACGACAATGAATTCCGCAACAAGATTGCGTATGAAGCGCCCTACCACGCCCCGGACAAGTGGGGCGAGCTGGCGGAACTGGGCATTCTGGGTGCCCTGGTCACCGAGGATGATGGCGGATTCGGCGGTGCCGGTTTCGATATTGCTGTCGTCTTTGAGGAGCTTGGCCGTGGCCTGTGCGCGGAGCCAATGCTCGGCAATCTTCTGGCGCTTCGCCTTTATGCTGCCTTCGGCAAGAGCGAGCGTGTAGACGCCATCATCGCCGGCGCTGAACGGGCCGCCCTCGCCATTTTCGAAACCGATGCCTTCGTGGCGCTGGACGATATCGAGATGACGGAAGCCGGTGGCACGCTGTCAGGCCGCAAAACCGTAGTCTATGGCGGCAATTCTGCAGACCACATCCTGGTCGTGGCCAAGACGGCGGCTGGGACTTATGGCGTCTACGAAGTGGCGGCTGGCGATGCAGATGTGCTCAGCTATGCCATGATTGATGGCGGCGGTGCTGCCGAGATCATTCTCGACAAGACGCCTGCAACGCTCATCGCCGAGGATGCGGCGGACGCGATCAATGCGACCCTTGATGCTGGTCGCCTCGCCTTGTGTGCCGAAGCCGTGGGCATCATGGATGTCCTGCGCGACACGGTGAAGGACTATCTGATGCAGCGCCAGCAATTCGGTCGACCGATTGCCATGTTCCAGGCGCTTCAGCACCGTCTGGTCGATTTTTCCATCGAAATTGAACAGGCGCGTTCCATTGTGATCCTGGCCGCATCGCGTCTCGATGAGGATGATCGGGCGCTCCATATTGCCCGGGCCAAGAATCTTATCGGGCGCGCCGGCAAGCTGGTGGCTGAAGAAGCGATCCAGATGCATGGCGGTATCGGCATGACCTGGGAGTATGCGCCCTCACACTATGCCAAGCGTCTGACCATGCTGGATGCCCAGCTTGGTGACAAGGAAGACCAGCTTCGCGCTGTGATGGATCTCATCGCGGCATAAACCGTTCGGCCGCGGCGGTCTTACTCCGCTGCGGCCGGCTCTCCATCTATTCCGCCGGCTTTCGGCGACAGGCCCTCATGATGACGGGCACCTTTGGCCGCCAGGATTGGTTCAATCCGGTGGTAGAGACGCTCGTAATTATAGAAGGGGACTGACGGCCAGAGATGGTGCATCAAATGCCAGTTCTGCCAGAGGAAAAATAGATTGAGCCCACTGATGCCGGTGTTTCGCGTTGCCGAATAGCGTCCGGTTTCCCTGAAAGGGTGATGCGGTAGCCACTGGAACATGATCACCAGCATATTCAAGGCGATCAGGATCGGCAGATAAAACAGGGCTGCCACTTCCACACCATATCCGGCGAAGACCAGCCCCCAGAGCAGTGCGACCCAGAGCCAGTTGGCGAAATGAAATTGTCGCCGCTCCGACTGGGACATCAAGGCATCGGCCTTCAGATAACCGCGATGTGTGAGACTCTCCGGAAGGATGATCTGTAAAAGCCTGACCGGGACGAGTTGCGGCACCCAGCTGATCAGATTGCGCAGTAACAACCGCGAAAAGCTCATCTTCACATAGATATCCGGGTCCTTGTCAGAATTGACGAAGGAATGGTGATGCTTGTGAGTCCGTGACAGGAGCGGCCAGGGCGTGAAGAGGATGAAGGAGCCATACCAGCCGATCAGCCTGTGCACCCAGCTAAACCTCCGGTCCTGAAGGATATTGCCGTGAATACTTTCATGCACCAGCGTGTAATGGGCATAGCTGGTATAGCCCAGCGGGATGATCAGGAGCCAGAGCGAGACGATACCGGTTACCCCGGCCAGGACCATGCCCCAGTGTGCAATGATCAACAGGCCGAGAAAAGCCAGTGTCGGCCAGGCAATAG
>JBELMP010000112.1:0-8960 GCA_042095695.1 Maricaulis sp.
CCTCGACCAGGGCCTACCGGCACGTCGTTATCTTTGGCCCACTGGATGAAGTCCGAGACAATCAGGAAAGAGCCCGGAAAGCCCATCTGCTTGATGATATTCAGCTCGAACTCCAGCCGCTCACGATAGGCGCTCTCGGGCATGGCATCAGCACCCGCAGCGATGCGCCGTGTCAGACCCTCATGGGAGCGCGCCACCAATTCCTCGGCCTCATCCCGACCGGCCTCGGTCTGGAAGCTGGGCAGGATGGGCTTGTGCGTGCGTACCCGGAAGGCGCAGCGCCGGGCGATTTCCAGCGTGTTCTCGAGCGCTTCGGGCAGATCGGCAAACCGCTCGCGCATTTCATCGGGCGTCGCCAGGTGGTGTTGATCCGTGACTTTTCGGCGCTCATCAACAGAGACAAAAGAGCTTTCAGAGATACACAGGAGCGCGTCATGAGCCTTGTGCATCCCGGGATCCGGGAAGAAGGCCTCATTTGTCGCGACAAGCGGCAGGCCGTGATGATAGGCCTGCGGCACGAGCCAGTTTTCCGCATCGCGCTCTTCCATACGGCCATGGCGCTGAAGTTCCACATAAAGCCGATCAGGAAAGCGTTCCGACAGCCGACCCAGGATGGTCTCCGCCTCGGGTCGACGCCCATCAACAACCAGCCGGTTCAAGATGCCGTCCGGACCGCCGGTCAGCAGGATCAGCCCGTCGCTGTGATCGAGAAGCATGTCGAGCGAAACATGGGGCTCTTCGGCCGGGCCGATTTCGAGAAAAGCAGCACTCGAGAGCGCCATAAGGTTGAGATAGCCCTGTTGCGATTGCGCATAGACAGCGACAACACCATCAGCCTCGCAGCGCTCCCCCGGATGGGGCGCGCTCAACCGGACCGCCAATGTACAGCCGATGATCGGCTGAATTCCGGCCCCGGCCATCACTTCTGAAAATTCAAGCGCACCGAAGAGATTATTCGTATCGGTCAGCGCGATGGCCGGCATGCCATAGGCCTGACAGGCGTCGGCCATTTTGGGGATTTTTATTGCCCCTTCGAGAAGGGAATACGGCGATCTGACCCGCAAATGGACAAATGGAGTTTTCGCTTCCATGGGCCCGCCTCCCCTCGCTAGCCTTTCGCCCCAAAGGGACGCCCACGCCGGACGCCCGGTGCGATTCTGGCCAAACTAACCCAGTCAGGCAATCCCGAGAACAGCGCCCCACATCGTGATCATCCAAGCAAAGCCAAGAATGACGACAGCCGCTGACAAGTCCTTGATCGTTTGACGCATAACGCTTCTCCTCATCACGTTCTGCGTTTGTTCTACTTTCGGAAGAGTGTCACGTCAAGCAAAATGTTCCACTAATGTTCTCAATCTTCGGAGATAGCCCTTAAACGGCCCTGGTCCAGCGTGATGACCCGGTCCATGCGCTCTGCCAGATCATGATTATGCGTGGCGATCAGCGCTGCAGCGCCCTGGGCCTTGACCGCTTCGCCCAGCGCATCAAACACGGCTGAAGACGTCGCCGGGTCAAGATTTCCCGTCGGCTCATCGGCCAGAAGTATGGCCGGCGAATTCGCCAGCGCCCGAGCGATGGCAACACGCTGTTGCTCACCGCCGGACAATTGCGCGGGATTATGGGCCAGGCGCGCCTCCAGCCCGAGCCGCCCGAGCAGCTGGCGCGCCCGTGCATCGGCCTCACGCCGGGACTTGCCGCCAATCAGCTGCGGCAAAGCGACATTCTCCAACGCGTCGAATTCCGGCAAGAGGTGATGGAATTGATAGACGAAGCCGATATCGCGGCGGCGCAAGGCCGTCCGGGAGCGATCGGTAAGGCCAACCGTGGCTTCACCACAAATCACAACCTCGCCGCTATCGGGCCGCTCGAGCAGACCTGCCGCATGAAGCAGTGAGGACTTGCCCGATCCTGACGGCCCGACCAGCCCGACGATCTCACCGGGCCTAAGCACCAGGTCTATACCGCGCAAAACCGGAAGCGCGCCGGCCTCGGTGACATAGGTGCGCTCAATCTTTTCCAGGCGCAGAACAGGATCACTCATAGCGCAGCGCCTCCACGGGATCGAGGCGGGCCGCGCGCCAGGCCGGTGGCAAGGTGACCAGCAAGGAGACGACCAGGCCGAAGATGGAGACGAAGATCACCTCGCCCCAGTCTAGTTCGGCGGGAACGCGATAAAGATAATAAACGCTCGGGTCCCAGACTTGGGCGCCCGTCGTCCAGGTGATGAAATCCTGGATCGGGCCGATATTCACCACGAATAATATTCCCAGCACTATCCCGGCCAGCGTTCCGAGCATCCCGATACTTGCTCCGACGATCAGGAAGATCCGCAGAATAGAGGCCTGGCTGCTGCCCATTGTGCGCAGGACGGCGATATCCCGGCTCTTATTCTTCACCAGCATGACCAGTCCTGAGATGATATTCATCGCCGCAATGCCAATCACGATCGCCATGATCAAACGCATGGCCGTGCGCTCGAACTGGAGCGCGTTGAAAAAGGCAGGATCAAGCTGGGTATAGTCAAAGACAGAACTGTTCAGGCCGGCAAGCGTGCGGACCGGGGCGAGGAATTCTGTCGCCTGGTCCGGATCATCGAGGCGGATATGAATCATATCGGTTGCGGCCTGCCGATTGAAGAAGATCTGTCCCTGTTCCAGCGGCATGAAGGCGAGTGAGCTGTCAATGGTCGAGACACCGGCTGCAAGGATGGCGCCGACATAATAGGCCTTGCGTCGCGGGGTAACACCGAAGGGCCCGGAGGCGCCGCGCGCTGTCAGAAAGGTCACGCTATCGCCAACCTGGACCCGCAAGCGGGCCGCAACCCCCTGCCCCAGCACGATGACATCGCCACCATTGCGTCCAATCCCGAATTCTTCGAGATCGCCATGGGTCAGCCCCGTGAGACTGCGTGGATCATCGCCGGAGCGGACAACGTCCAGCTCGCCAAGGTCCTCCGGCGAAATGGCCAGGACCTGAATGAAGGCATCTGCTGCATCCGAGGTCGCCATAACCTGACCCTGCACGACCGGCATGGCACTTTTGACGCCCTCGAGGGCTTCGATTTCCCGGACCAGGAGGTCGACTCGGTCCTCACCCATCTCATAGGTATCGACATAGACATGCGGTTGAAAACCAAGCAATTGCGAGAATAGCTCATTGCGAAACCCATTCATGATGGACATCACCGCGATCAGCCCGGTCACGGCAAGCATGATCCCGAAAAAGGAGATCATGGCGATCAGCGCGACCCCGCCATGCTTGCGCTTGGTGCGCAGATAGCGGCCAGCAATGATGAATTCATGCGCACTGAAAGGCGGGGCGCCAGTGGCGCTCTGCGCCGGGTCTCTAACCATTCGAGAATGCTTTCTCCGCGAGCCGGCTGACAGCATCTTCCGGCGACAATTCATGCGTTTCACCGCTCGCGCGGATCTTCACCTCGACCTTGCCCTCTTTCAGCCCCCGCGGGCCAATGACAAGCTGGTAAGGAAGCCCGATCAGATCAGCCGTCGCGAACTTGCCGCCCGGACGCTCCGAAGTGTCATCATAAAGCGGATCGAGCCCCGCCTGGCTCAGGGCCGCATAAGCCGTATTGCAGGCCGCATCGGCCGCCTCATCGCCAACCCGAAGATTGAGAATACCGACATCGAAGGGAGCAACTTCCTCCGGCCAGATACAGCCGCGATCATCATGATGCGCTTCGATAATTGCGCCGAGAAGGCGCGAAACGCCAACACCATAGGATCCCATATGGACGGGCCGGATCTCGCCGTCAGCATGTTGGACAACGGCCTTCATGGGCTCGGAATACTTGGTCCCGAAATAGAAGATATGTCCGACTTCGATACCGCGTGCGGACAGGCGGCGTTCCGCCGGCACTTGTGCGAAACTGGCCGCGTCATGCATTTCCTCGGTCGCGGCATAAAGCGCTGTGCGCTGATCCACGAGCGGCTGCAAGTCACCATCAAAATCCACATCCGGGCCCGGCGCACCCATATCGACAAGATCGGCATGGCAGAAGACCTCGCTCTCGCCGGTCTCGGCGAGGACGATGAATTCATGGCTCAAATCACCACCGATCGGCCCGGTATCAGCGCGCATCGGAACCGCTTTCAGACCCATGCGGGCAAATGTATTCAGATACGCCACGAACATGCGGTTATAGGCTTGGCGCGCCGTCGCCTCATCGAGGTCGAAGGAATATGTGTCCTTCATCAGGAATTCACGCCCCCGCATAACACCAAAGCGTGGACGGCGTTCATCGCGGAATTTCCACTGAATGTGGTAGAGCAGCTTGGGCAGGTCCTTGTAGGAGCGACAATAGGACCGGAAGATCTCGGTGATCATCTCTTCATTGGTGGGACCAAAAAGCATTTCACGCTCATGACGATCGGTAATGCGCAGCATTTCATCACCATAATCATCATAGCGGCCGCTCTCGCGCCACAGATCCGCAGTCTGGATCGTCGGCATCAGCAATTCCACAGCCCCGGCGCGATTTTGCTCCTCGCGCACGATCTGGCCGATCTTGTTGAGCACTTTGAGACCAAGCGGGAGCCAGGAATAGATACCGGCAGCCTGCTGGCGTATCATGCCGGCGCGCAGCATGAGTTGATGGGAGACGATCTCGGCGTCTGAAGGCGTTTCCTTCAGAACCGGCAGGAAGAATCGGGAAAGGCGCATGGGAAATGTCCGGATTGGCGATTTTGCACTCAATTAGACGCCTTCTCAGGGCGATGACAAGCCGCATCGCCTTACTCTTGCACCTCGCCGCGATCGACACCGCCAATCCTCACGGCGGAAGCGTTATCCCCAGGGGCTCTGGCTTGGCAGTAATTGCCCGAGGAGTCCGCTTTCGGTGATACCGAAATAGACGATCCAGACACAGGACGTCGCGATCGTTGTCCACCAGGCTTTCTTGGCCAGCATTGGAGATTGCGGTGCGCCGGGCTCGCTGCCCTCGACAATATCACCACCCTCTTCCTGCGACTGCACGCCAATGGGCAGCATCATGAAAATGATCAGCCACCAGGTGATCAGAAAAACCACCACACCATTGACGACGCCGACCCCGCCATCGCGAACGAAAAAACCTGTCAGCCAGAGCAGGCCAGCGACAATCACGGGCGCAAGCTGGAGATAGCGTGTCATGCGCTCGGCTCCTGCATAAGTTCGATCAGCTGGCCGTTGGAATTCTTGGGATGAATAAAGATCACCGGCACGCCATGCGCGCCGATATAGGGCTCGCCGCTTCCAAGCACTGTGGCGCCGCGCTGCACCATCGCATCGCGCGCTGCCACGATATCAGCCACTTCAAAACAGAGATGGTGCTGACCGCCCTTCGGATTTCGCTCGAGAAACTTGTGCACAGGGCTGTCATCTCCCAGGGGCGAGAGCAGTTCGATTTCTGAATTCGCCAGATGCACGAAGGCGACTTTAACCCCAAGTGCAGGGAAATCCTTGGTCGGCGACGCATCCGTGGCGCCATAGAGGTCCGCATAGGTCTGCTTGGCTGCTTCAATGTCCGGCACTGCGACGCCGACATGATTGAGACGACCGATTTTCATACACTCTCTCCTCAGACTGGCCGCCTCTATACCGGCAGGACGACCACGTCGACATGGGGCTTTTTGCCCCAGATTCCATTTGCCTCGCGACGGACCGCCAGACGTATTTCTTCCTCCACCTGATCAGGATCACGGCGGGTGCGCCGGCCCAGGCGTTCAAAACGGGCCTCGGCAGCCTCCGCCAAGGCGTCGTGAAAGGCCTCGATTGGCATATCGGTGTCCTCAGGCAATCCTGCGGCCCGGATTTCAGGGCCCGATACGAGTTCACCGCGCTCGCTGACCGCGAGCGAAACAGTGATGAAACCCGCCCAGGACAGGCGCCGGCGTTCCCGCATACTGTCTGCGTCCGAGTGCGTGACGAAATTACCGTCGACATAAAGACGTCCCGATGGCGTCTCGTCGATAATGGAGGCACCGCCATCAGCGCGCAGCTCTACCAGATCACCATTGCGGACCGATACCGAGTGCGGCACCTGAAGCGAGCGCGCAAAATTGGCATGTTCGAGCACATGACGCCTTTCACCATGAACAGGAATGGCGATTTTCGGCTTCGCCCAGGCATACATTTGAGCCAGCTCGTCGCGGCAGGGATGGCCGGACACATGGATGGGCCGATCCTTCTCGGTAATGATCTCCACCCCTTTTTCAGCCAGGCGGTTCTGGAGGTCAAAAATGCCGATTTCATTGCCAGGGATCACACGGCTCGAGAAGATCACTGTATCGCCATTGCCCAGCGTCACATTGCGATGGGAGCCTTCGGCAATCCGCGACAGAGCGGCCCGGGGCTCGCCTTGCGAACCGGTGCACAGGTAAAGAATTTTGTCATTGGGGAAAAAGCCGGCTTCCTCCTCAGTGACGAAATCCTGCACATGCTGAAGCAAGCCCACTGATTTGGCCGCGGCGGTCATGCGATGCATGGAACGCCCGACCAGGCAGACACGGCGACCATTCGCCTCGGCCGCCTCGATCGCCGATTGCAGACGCGCAACATTGGACGCGAAGGCTGCGATCGCCACCTTGCCCTTGAGCTCCCCGACCAGCTCGATCAAGGCCTCGCGAACATCGCCTTCGGACCCGCTATCGCCCGGCGAGAACACATTGGTGCTGTCGCAAATCATCGCCAGCACACCCTCTTCGCCCATGGCCTCCAGGGTGGAAACATCCGTCGTTTCGCCAATCAGCGGATCCGGGTCGATCTTCCAGTCGCCCGTATGCAGGATCAGCCCGGCCGGCGTCCGGATCGCCAACCCGTTCGGTTCGGGGATGGAATGGGTGAGAGTCACCATTTGCAGGTCGAAGGGTCCCAGCTCGAAACGACTGTCCAGCTGGATTTCATGCAGCTCGACCTCGTCCAGCAGACCATGCTCCGCCAGCCGGTCGCGTACCAGCCAGGCGGTAAAGGGCGTGGCGTAGATCGGACAACGCAGGCGTCGCCAGAGCTGGGCGACCGCTCCCATATGATCCTCGTGGGCATGCGTAAGCACCATGCCCAAAAGGTCATGCGCCCGATCCTCGATGAAAGTCGGGTCCGGCATGATGAGATCAACGCCCGGGGTAGAGAGATCGCCGAATGTGACGCCGCAATCCACGATGATCCATTTACGATCCTCTTCCGGTCCATGGCCGTAGAGGTTGAGATTCATCCCGATTTCATTGGAACCGCCCAGCGGCAGGAAATAGACCCGGTCACTCACGCTTCGCCCCCATTCAGCCGCCAGACCTCCAGCAAGCCGCGCATGGTCAGTTCCGGATCATAATGTTCAATGGTCGATGAGGCGCCCTCGAACAGGGACACTACACCACCGGTAGCGATGACGGTCATCGCCTCGCCGCGTTCCGATTTCAACCGGTTCACCAACCCGTCGATGAGATCGATATAGCCCCAGAACACACCGGACTGCATGGCCGAGACGGTGTCATTGCCCATTACTTTTTGCGGACGTGCAATCGCCACGCGCGGGAGTTTGGCGGCGGCGGCATGCAGCGCCTGCATGGAAAGATTTATACCCGGGGCGATTATGCCGCCCTCGAAGGCGCCATCTGCACTGATAACATCGAAAGTCGTCGCCGTGCCGCTGTCGATAATGATCAGCGGTCCAGCATAGACCCCGCGCGCGCCCAGCGCATTGACCAGCCGGTCGGCACCGGCCTCCTGGGGGCGCGGCAACCGCACCTCAATGCCCAGATCAATTCCGGTCTCGCCGACGATCACCGGTTCGGCGCCGATATAGCGGCGCGACAGGTTTCGCAGATTGAACAGGGCCTGCGGCACCACGGTCGAAATCACGCAAGCGGCAATATCGTCAAAGGCATAGCCACTCAGTTCCATGAGCTGAGACAGCCAGACGGCATGCTCGTCGGCTGTCCGGGTGGAATCCGTGCTTGAACGCCATTGCGCGCACCAGTCCCGGCCATCATGGATCGCAAAAAGCGTATTCGTATTGCCGCAATCGATCGCTAGCAGCATGGCTATCCTCTCCTCCCCGTCAGTTTTCAATGTTCGGGGAAATAAACATCTCCAGCGGAGATATACCGGCGCTCACCTGACGCCAAGTCGAGCTGCAGCGATCCGTCGGGCCCGAGATCGCTGAAACGTCCGGTCAGACTCTCATTATCCAGGCGAACCAGACAGCTATCACCCAGCCCGTGCGCACGCGCCAGCCAGGCATCCCGTATCGGACCAAATCCCGCCTGTCGCCAGGCGGCCATACGACCATGGAATGCGCGGGCGAGCTGATCCAGAGCGGCCTCGCGCTCAACCTGCCCACCGGCGTCGCGCAGGGAAATCGCCGGGCGTTCAACAGCCTCCGGCGCCGCAACCACATTCAGTCCAATACCAACCGCCAGCCAGAGTCCACCGCCCGGCGCGGATCCAGACTCCAGCAAGATGCCGGCGACCTTGTGGCCATCGACAAGCACGTCATTGGGCCATTTCACTCGCGTCCGGGAAGGATCGCCGAGCGCGATATCACACACATCGGCCACGGCCAGAGCGGCCGCGAAGGATAATTGTGCCGCCAGCGCAGGACCGACATCAATGGTGAAAAGCCCGGTGGTAAACAGGTTTCCGTCCAGCGCACTCCATTCCCGGCCGCGTCGGCCGCGACCGGCGGTTTGCCGACGCGCCGCAATCCATATCGGCCCCCGTTCACCCGCCAGCGCTCGCTCCGCGGCAAGCGCATTGGTCGAACCGGTCTCGTCTAGCCACTCCGTCCGGAAGTCGGGGGTGTGCACGAGCGGGCCGATTAGAGTGTCGCCAGACCGACGCTATAGGCGCGGAACACCAGCCAGCCGAGAACGGGCAGAAGCAGGACTGTTCCGAGCCCGGCGACGCGCGTGACCCAGTAAACGCTGGCACCAACCGGAATGAATTCGATTTCCGACTCGTCAAACCAG
>JBELMP010000113.1:0-8911 GCA_042095695.1 Maricaulis sp.
ATGGCGAGGGAGAAGATCGGCGTCGCCCCCATGGCATAGATGTCCGACAAGGCATTCGTCGCCGCGATCTGACCAAAGGTGAAGCCATCATCGACAATCGGAGTGAAAAAATCCGTGGTCGCGACGAGGGCCGTGCTGTCATTGATCCGGTAGACTGCGGCATCGTCGCGTGTCGCCGCATCCACAATCAGGGCTTCGGGCATGATTGCCGGCGTATTCGATCCCAGTATCGTCCCGAGTACGGCCGGATCGAGCTTGCATCCACAACCGCCACCATGGGCCATTTCCGTCAATCGCTGCGGCAAATCCTGAGTCACCGGGACACTCCTTATTCTCTGCGGCTCGCGGGCGCGGCCTGATCCGATCCCGTGTATATAGCGATCATGCTCAAGTTCGAGACCATCACTGATCTTACTTCGGCAAATCTCGCACAGTATGACGCGATCATTGATGTGCGATCGCCCGCGGAGTTCGCCGAGGATCATCTTCCCGGCGCAATAAACCTGCCTGTGCTCAATAATGACGAACGGGCCGAGATCGGTACACTCTATAAACAGGTTTCCGCCTTCGAGGCCCGACGGCGCGGCGCCGGCCTGGTCGCGCGCAATATCGCGGCCCATCTGGACGCCGGTCTGAAGGATTGCCCGCCACGCTATCGTCCCCTGGTTTATTGCTGGCGTGGCGGTATGCGCTCCACCTCCATGGCCGTCATCCTTTCCGCCATTGGCTGGCGCCCCGCCCTGCTTGGCGGCGGCTATCGGACCTGGCGGCGCAGTGTCGCCGCGGCGCTGGAGAGCGATGATACGCATCTGCCGGTCATTCTGATTGATGGCCAAACAGGAAGCGGCAAGACAGCCTTGCTGCACGCGCTTCAGGCGCTGGGGGAGCAAGTTATTGATCTAGAAGGTCTGGCAGCGCATCGCGGATCGGTATTCGGTCCGGTTGCCGGTGTTGAACAACCCTCGCAAAAACGGTTCGAGACCTGCCTATGGACCGAATTGCGCGATCTCGACCTCTCGCGCCCAGTCTTCCTGGAAGCGGAATCGCGCATGGTCGGGCGTCGGCGGGTGCCCGAACGGCTCTGGGAGGCCATGCGTGCTGCGCCCCGCATCCATATCGAGGCCAGCCCGGATGACCGGGCGGGGCATTTGCTGACCGCCTATCCCGACCTGATTGCGGATCGGGAGCGAATTGACGAGGCGCTGGACCAACTCATCCCGCACCATGGGCATGAACAGATCAATGCCTGGCGCGAGCAGGCCGACCGAGGTGACTGGCTCACGCTGGCCCGAGCGCTGATCATCAGCCATTACGATCCGGCCTATGACCGTGCGCGCAGGCGTGAAACAGAGGCGAAACAAGCTGGTCAGCCGGTCCGGCTGGAGGCTGCCTCGCTCTCGCCGGCGGGGATTTCAGACCTGGCAGAACGCGTCCAAAATGCCGGTCGGGCCTTGCTGGCGGGCGACCACAATTGAGCCTCATTGCGGCGCGAGATAGCGTGAGATCATGATCACGGCATTGCTCCTCTCTCTCGCCTTGCAAACCCAGGATCCGGCCGTTCCGAATCCGGAGGACGCCGAGCGTCTCGAAGCCGAGGAAGCTGCCGCTGCGGCGGAAGCCGAACTCGCCCGGCAAGCGGCGCAGCGTCTCGTTGAGGAGATCGCCCTTCTGCAGCAGCAATTGGTCGCCATTGGCCGGCGGGTCGGAGCCAGCGAGAGTGCCGCGCTCGTCTCGGAAGCCGAGCTGGACCGGCTTGACGCGGAGGAGGCCGTCCTGCTCGCCCGGATCACCGCCAATCGTGAAAGCCTGATTGATGTCCTGGCCGCGATCCAGCGCGTGGAATCGCAAACCCCGCCGGCGGTCGTGGCCTCGCCAGACAGTGCCGCCGATGCGGCCCGCGCCGCATCCCTGATGGGCGATATCGCACCGGAATTGCGAGCGCGCGCCGAGGTGCTTGGCGGCCAGCTGGACGCGCTCGCCCTGGTGCGTGCGAATATCGAGACCGAGCAATCCGCGCTGGCATCCACCGAAACCGTGCTTAACCAGCAGCGCCAGGAATTGGAGATCCTGATCAGCGAGCGCCGCTCGCTGGAGGCCCGTCGCCGCAATGAGGCGGAGAGCCTGCTTGCCACCTCATCGAGCGCCGGTCAGCGGGCACGCTCCATCCGGGCACTGATCGGGGAGTTATCGCGCATGGCAGAGGTCGTCCCGGGGATCAGTCCGCGTCGCCAGCCCGATCCTGCCTCGGTGCCGACCCCGCGCATGCGGCCCATTCCGGGACTCATGGACGCGCTGCCACCGGCCAGCCCCCTACAGACCCTGCGTTTCGCGGATGCACGTGGACAGTTGCAATTTCCCACCAGCGGACAAATTAACCTTGGATATGGCGATGTGGCCGAGGATGGCACACGATCTGAAGGAATTTTCATTCGTACTCGGCCCCGGGCGCAGGTAGTCTCTCCCTTCGATGCCCGGGTTGAGTTCGCTGAACCCTTCAGCACCTATGGCGGTCTCTTGATACTGAATGTCGGAGAGGGCTACTATATCGTGTTGGCAGGCATGTCTGTGACCTATGCCAGCGAAGGCCAGAGCGTCCTCGCGGGTGAGCCGGTCGGCGTCATGCCCGGTGCAGCGGATGGCAGCTCCGGGCAGGGTCAAACTGAAACGGCACCAGATTTGTATCTGGAGCTGAGACGAAATGGCGATGCGGTTGATCCGGAGCCCTGGCTCCAGGCCCGATAGCCGGCTGTTAAGCTTAACCGGATGCCTTTTGCAGCCGGTGGGAACGCGAAAAAGGACGCGCGTATCATGCGGATCAATATTGTAGCTTCTCTGGCAGCCATGGTTGTCGCCGGTGTCGCGCTCGCCGTGTCTGCCGAAGGCAGTCAGGAAGATCCAAGCTTCCGCCAGCTGGAACTCTTCGGTGATGTCCTGAACCGGATCGAGAGCGATTATGTCTCCGAGACCGAGCAGGCCGCCCTGATCGAAGCCGCGATCGAGGGCATGCTGACCTCTCTGGACCCGCATTCCACCTATCACAATCCCGACAGTTATGAGGATTTGCGCGTGACCACGCGCGGCGAGTATGGCGGCCTGGGCATGGAAGTTACCCGCCGCGAGGAATTCATCACGGTCGTCTCGCCGATCAGCGACACCCCGGCGGAACGGGCCGGATTGCGCACCAATGACCGCATTATCGCAGTCGATGGCGAAAACATTATCGGTATCAGCGTCGATGATGCTGTGGAGATGATGCGCGGCGCTGTTGGCGACCCGGTCACAATCACCATCGCCCGCGAAGGCGATGATCCGTTCGACGTCACCCTGGTTCGCGATACAATCCCGCTGCGCACCGTGGCCTGGCGGATGGAAGAGGACGTGCCCTATATGCGCATTGCCGGCTTTAATGAGCGGACCACGGAAATGGTGCTCGATGGCGTGCGCGAGCTGGAAGACGAGTATGGCGGATCTCTGCCGGGCCTGATCCTGGACATGCGCTATAATCCCGGTGGCCTGCTCGACCAGGCGATCGGTGTCACTGACGCCTTCCTGGACGGTGGCGAGGTGGTCTCCACGCGCACCCGCGATCCGCGCGAGACCCAGCGCTATAATGCACGCCCGGGCGACCGGCTCGACGGCGCACCAATTGTCATCCTGATCAATGAAGGCTCTGCCAGCGCCGCCGAGATTGTCGCCGGTGCCCTGCAGGATCGCGAGCGCGCCCATCTCGTTGGCCTGACCAGTTTCGGCAAGGGCTCAGTCCAGACCATCATCCCCTTGCGCGGCGGTCGCGATGGCGCGCTGCGCCTGACCACGGGCCGCTATTACACGCCCGCCGGCCGGTCCATCCAGGCGACGGGCATTATTCCGGACACCCAGATCAGCGCCTTCACCATCGAGGAGGAGGAAGCCCTGCCGGAGATGAGTACCGAGGCCGACCTTGAGGGTGCGCTGGAAAATGAAACCGGCCAGGAGCGAGTCGAGGTCGACACGACCACGATCGAGCACCCGCCGGCGGACTGGCCGGAAGACCAGGATTACCAGCTCTCCCGGGCCAAGGAGATCCTGCGCGGGCAGATGGAAAGCCAGCAGGCCGCCCTGCAGTAATCCTTCACGCGCGTTAACCGTTTTTTTCAGCCTGAGCTCGCATTCTGTTCGCTGAAGGCGTGCGCCCCGTGTGCACGCCCCTGAAGCCGAACCGGATTAGCGAATGAGTACTGCCCTGCGCCATGCCGCTCCGCTGCTCTCGATCCGAGCGCCGATCATTGCCGGCCTCGGCGCGGCGGCGCTGTTTGCCATCCTAGCTGCCACCATAGCGATTTTTGGTGATGGCGAGTTCGACACGCCAAGCTCGCGTGGCCTGGTCGGTCCGCTGCCAGTGCTCGCAACACCGGCCGAGGACGCGGAACCGGCAAACAATCCCATCGCCTTCGTCGAGCCTGAGCATGGCGAGGAAGCCAGCCTGACGGGTGTGCCGGACGGTTTTCGCGATGACAGCCCGTCCCGCACAACGCCTGCGGTTGAACCGGCGCCGGCGGCCGAAGCCGCGCGCAATCCGGTCGAGCCAACTGCGCCTGCCAATCCGAACGCCTTGCCCCGGGTATCGCTGAGTGGCCTGACCGAGCGGGGTCCCGGCGGGCTCCTGCCTGTGATCGGGCCCAATGGCGAGCGCATTTCCCGCGCCATGGCTCGCCCTTTCCATGGTGATCCCAACACGCCGATGATTGGCCTGGTGGTCGGCGGAATGGGCATGAGCCCGCGCGTTACAGAAGCGGCGATCAATGAATTGCCGCCGGAAGTGGCGCTCTCCTTCGCGCCCTATGCCGATAATCTCCAGGACTGGGTGGATCGTGCCCGTGCGGCCGGCCATGAAGTTCTGATCGAAGCGCCGATGGAGCCCTTTGACTATCCCAATAATGACCCTGGACCCCATACGCTCCTCGCGGACGGGCCGACGGCGGAGAATGAGCGGCGCCTGGCCTGGATCCTCAGTCGCACGACAGGGTATTACGGGCTGACCAATTATCTCGGAGCGCGTTTCTCGGCCTCCTCGCCGGCCATGGCGCAGTTATTCGCCTCTCTGGAACGCCGCGGTGTCGCCTTCCTGCACGACGGTGCAGGGCGCCGGTCCATGATCGAGACAGTGGGTCGCGAAGCCGATGCCAAGTTTGCCATTGCCGACCGCATCCTCGACGAGAACCCCAATCCGGCTTCGATTGATGAGCGTCTGTTCGCACTCGAAGCCCTGGCCATCCAGAACGGTGCAGCGCTCGGGACGGGCTTTGCCTATCCGGCAACTGTCGAACAGATCATTGCCTGGTCCGAGGGTCTGGAGATGCGTGGCTATCAACTCGCACCGCCCAGCGCGATCATGGCACGCAGGCGCCTGGAAGCCCGTCTCGAGGACGAGGCAAGCGCAGGCGATGCGCATGATGATCATGCCGCGACCAATCATCGCTGGGCAGACAATCATGACGAGGACGGCGGGGACAGCTATGGCGGCGATGATTACGGGCACTAAGCGAGCAGGCCAACCGGCGTGACCTCCGATCCCTATCCCAATCACCGAGCCAATGTCGGCATCGTTCTGTTCAATGCGAGCGGCCAGGTCTGGACCGGCTGCCGCAATGGCACCGAGCCGCCCTGGCAATGGCAATTCCCGCAAGGTGGTATCGATGCTGGCGAGAGGGCGGAGGCCGCAGCGCTCCGGGAGTTATGGGAAGAAACCGGAATCACGGCAGACAAGGTCGAGCTGATCGGCAAGATCCCGGACTGGATCGCCTATGATTACCCGCCCGATGTTCGCGACGATCCGCGCTTTGCCCGTAAACGGCATCTGGGACAAAAACAGCGCTGGTTTGCCTATCGCTTCTTGGGACAGGACAGCGATTTCGACCTGGAATGCCATGGCGAGATCGAGTTCTCAGACTGGCGCTGGGACGATCTTGCGGGCATGCCGGATCGTATCATTCCCTGGAAACGCGAAAGCTATCGCCAGGTCGTGACCGCCTTTGCTCATCTTGCGCAGACCGGCGAAAACACGGCGCGCTGATCGACATGGCGACAAAGCGCGCTAAGCTTGTCCGATGACGCCAGGTACAGATTTCACCGATTACCAGACATCGGCACGGCGCTTTACCGGCCCCCATGGCGAAATCGCCTGGTGGACCCAGGGCGCGGGCCGACCGCTCCTGCTGCTGCATGGATTTCCAACCTGCTCGCTCGATTGGGCGCGAATCTGGCCGGGTCTGGTCGCGGCGGGCTATGATCCGATCGCCCTGGACATGCTGGGTTTTGGACTGTCAGACAAGCCGGCGGCGCATCGCTATGACCTGATGGACCAGGCCGATCTCCAGCTTCAGCTGATGTCTCTGCTGGGCCACGCGGAATGCGATGTCATCGCTCATGATTATGGTGTTTCGGTTGGCCAGGAATTGCTTGCCCGGCAAGCAGAGGGATCCCTGCCTTTCGAGCTCAATCGCATCGTCTTCCTGAATGGGGGACTCTTCCCCGAACAGCATCGCGCACGGCTGATCCAGCGCCTGCTCAACAGCCCGCTCGGCGGGCTGATCTCCCAGGCGGTTACACGCGACAGCTTCGGACGCTCCTTCGCCGCCGTATTTGGTCCAGAAACCCAGCCCGATGAAGACGAGCTGGACCTGTTCTGGACCCTGATGGCGCACAAGTCCGGCCATCGCCTTGGCCATCGGCTGATCAAATATATTGATGACCGCAAGCGACATCGGGGCCGCTGGGTGGGCGCGCTCGACGCACAACAGGCCCGGATTTCCATGATTAACGGGCAACAGGACCCGGTCTCCGGCGCGCATCTGGCGGATAGTTTCGCGGAGCATTTCCCCGATGCGCCCCTGCTCCGCCTGGATGTGGGCCATTACCCGCAATGGGAAGCGCCGGAGCCGGTGCTGGAACAATGTCTGGAATGGCTCGCCTAATCCGCGACCGACGCCAGAACTTCCACTTCCAGGCGCTCGAACATCGCACGAATGTCCGCGGGTCCGCCAATCCGCCGCGGCGGCGCGCCGTCAAAGAAAAAGCCGCCCCGGATGGAACGGCTTTTCCAAAGTCTGGTATCAAGGGCGTCTAGTTCGCGACAGCCGCCTGCATGGCTTCCAGCTTGGCCAGTTTGACTTCAGCCGCTTCAAGCTCTTCATCGGACTTGGACAGGCCAATATCCTCGCGCGTATCAGCAATATCCTGGGCCAGTGATCCGACATCGATCTCCGAAACCGGGATCGCTTCCTCGGCGAGAATCGTCAGACCGGCCGGCGTCACCTCGGCGAACCCGCCATGGATAAAGGTGCGCTCGCTGTCAGCGCCATTCATCACGGTGATCGCACCGGGACGGATGACGGACATGAAAGGCGCGTGCTGCGGCAGAACGCCGAAATCGCCTTCTTCACCCGGAACAACAACCTGGTCGACCTCACCGGAGAAGACGCGGCGCTCAGGAGAGACGAGATCGAAATGGAGTTTGTCAGCCATGGCAGAAACCTTTGAGTATTCGGGCGGTGTCTAGCAGGTCTTCAAGCACTTGTGGAGCCCTGTTTTCACATGCCTGGGAGGCGGGCTAATCCCCTTGCAGGCAGGCGCGGACATCCTGGGTGATATTCGCCCAGAGATCCATCACGGCAGGGTTGCGGACGCCATCGATCTGAACTGTGACATCGGCTCCGAAATACGCCGAGACCGGGATCTCGATCACGGTGCGGACATGGATCGGAAAAGGCGGCGGTGGCGGCGCATCGGCGCTGAACACCTGTCCGGACAGGGGCAGGGCCGGCTCCTCCATGAGCTGTCCTCGCCAATTCGCCACACCAGCGCAGTCAGCGTCGGAAACGCGGACAATCACTACACGTTCGAGGAGGCTGGCACGCAATTCGCCAAACAGTGAAAAGTCCGCATTATCCAGCTGGTCTGCAGGAATATTTCGGTCGGACAATTCCTGGGCCAGAGCCGCGCCGTCAAAGAATTCGGCCGCCAGATCATGAAAATCGGTCGCCTGCCCGCGGATGCGTGCCGAACGGTAAACCCATTCGCACATCTGCGTATCCGCCCGCGAGCAGCGCCGCAGATAGCTCGCCTGTGTGAACTCCGTCCAATAGCCGGGAGAGGAGGAAGTCATGACGGGGCCGATTTCGGTCTGGAAATACCCCTCTTTTAGACCGGCGTCCTCATAGGCCTCATCCAGCAACTGTATGGTTTGACGACTGACCCAGTCTCGCCAGGCAGGCCAGAGCTCTGTGCCGTGATAGGCGCCAAACTGTTCTTGTGCCGCCTCAGGGGCAGACGGCGGAGGAGGCGGTGGAGACCCCAGTGCAAACGTCGATGCGAACGCCGTCAGAACAATCAGCATGTGTTTCCCCCGCAATCACCCGCAGCCAATCATGCGTGCGCCCAAAAGAAAAGGCCGGCTCCAATGGAACCGGCCAGATCCTAGCGAAAATGGAAGGGCGCTTACGCAGCCTCCGCCGCCATTTTCTCTGCTTTCTTCACAGCATCCTCGATGGTGCCAACCATGTAGAACGCCTGCTCCGGCAGGTGATCATATTCGCCGGCGCAGATGGCTTTAAAGCCCTTGACCGTGTCCGCGACCGGAACCTGGATGCCCGGGAAGCCGGTGAAGACCTCGGCCACGTCGAAGGGCTGGGACAGGAAGCGCTCAACCTTACGGGCGCGGGCAACGGTGAGCTTGTCTTCTTCCGACAGCTCGTCCATGCCCAGGATCGCGATGATGTCCTGCAGAGCCTTGTAGCGCTGTAGGATTTCCTGCACCTGACGGGCAGTTTTATAGTGCTCTTCACCGACGATGCGCGGCTCGAGAATACGCGAGGTAGAGTCGAGCGGGTCAACGGCCGGGTAGATACCCTTTTCCGAGATCGCACGGTTCAGA
>JBELMP010000114.1:0-8783 GCA_042095695.1 Maricaulis sp.
CCAGCGCTGTGGCAAAACTCTTGATCATGACAATTCCCCCAAGTCTGCAGGCCGCAGCACGGCCGCTGATATCAATACTTTAGCGGGGGAGGCGCGCTTGCCAAGGCGTGGCCGGAATGAAATTATCCGTGCATCGTCTTGCGCAGCCAGGCACGGGCCGCGCCGCGGGAGGTGAAAATCTCGCACTGCCCACCCATTTTGCGGTGTGCCTTGACGGTATGCAGGCTCGGCTCGCGCCGGGACGGACGGTCGACCAGGGCGAGCGGGAAGTTCCGCGCCAGGCGCGCAATGACCTGCACACGGTCGCGCGACTCGCTTGGCGCCATCGCATATTCGGCACTGCGGACATCGAATAACAGGGCGGCGGGGGCGCAGATACGGATCATGCGTTCCAGCGCGGCTTGGGTCTCCAGGCTGTTATCACCGGTCCGCTCGCCTTCAATGCGCAGTTCCAACACCCCGTCGCGGACGGCGATTTCGAAACCGGGCATGGCGTAATTGCGGGTCAAGACAGGGCGATCCTCACATTTATCATGCAACAGAATGGAGTTATGCGCGCCTCGCCGCAAGTCAGGCGCATGATTTGGACTGATCTCCTGGCGCGTAAGGTCCATGCAAAAATGCAAGGCTTGCGCATTGCCGGAGCAATTTGTGCAAGCCGCGCCGCGCGGCTCCGCAATCCGCCGCTCATCGCCCGCCCGGCCAAGAATTCGCGTGACAACCGTGAGTAATCATGGTCGCCTTTTCAGCGAAACCTTTTGCGCGATTTCGGGAGATAAGGATGAAAACCGCACCGGCCCGTCTGCTGTCCTGCCTATCCGCCCTGTCGCTGGCCGCCCTGTCGCTGGCCGCCCTGTCGCTGGCCGCCTGCATGCCGGCCGAGGAGGCGCCTGCACCATCCCCGGCCGGGCCGGCGCCTGACGCGGCCCTGGCAAGCCAGGCGGAGGGTGCGCCCGACACCACGCCCGACACCACGCCCGAAACCAGCCCCGAAACAGATCTCGACACCGCCACCGACGCTCTCGCGCCAGCCGGGCAGACGGCAGCAGAAGATGAGTGTGCTCTGGATGTCTCTGTGCCCTGGACCCCGCCGGGCAGCGCCTACACGCTGAATGCGACGACGAGCTGCGAGAATGGCCAGATCCTGGTTGATCGCCGGATTATCGATGCGGACGGGAACGAGATTTTCCTGTCCACCTATTTTCCCGACCAGGTGATGACACTGGCCTGGATTGAGGCGGACGGCGTGACGCTGGAATCCGCGCTCGCGCTCTGGCTGGAACCCGATAGCTGGCGGCCGCATACGGGCGAATTGCCCGATTATAATGACCCGGCGGAATTCCCCTTCATGCCCTCCCTTACCGAAGCCGATTATGAGGCGGCCCGCGCCGCCGAGCATCCGATGCTCTGCTATGTCCAGGGCATGGAGAGCCAGCTTTGCCTGGCGGTCATCGACGGTGAGATTGTGGAAATGGGCGTGCAGCGCTTCCCGGGCTAGTCCCGGACTAGTCGCGGGGCGGAAGCCCGCGCACCCCTCTTAATCGCGGGGCGGAAGCCCGCGCACCCCTCTTAATCGCGGGGCGGAAGCCCTCGCACCATGGTCAGGAATTCCAGCTTGGTGCCGGCCCGGCGATGTTCGGAAATGGCCTGATATTCCGGATCATCATACCAGGCCTGGGCGGCTTCCTCGGAAGGGAATTCGCCGATAATCATCCGGCCCTTGCGCGGGTTTTCGCCCTCGAATGTGGTGGGATTGTCGTCAAAGGTCAGCCAGGTCCCGCCATGCTTTTTGAAAATGGCGAAAAACCCTTTCTCATACTTGCGATATTCTTCCCTGTCCGTGATCTCGATATTGGCGATGAAATAGGCTTTGGCGCCGTTGGACATGCGGAACTCCCCTGATCGACCCGTGTTATTCTCGGACCAGATTAGAAGGGCGCGTCAACCGCGTCCATATGCACTCGCTTCGCCCGTCTAGCCGAATGCAAGTTCGGCGATTTTCGACTGGCACGCAATCACGCCATCATCATCATCGATTTGCGCATAAAGCGCCGCAGCTTCAAACCAGCCGGCGCGCGCCGGCTGGCGTCCGCCCGTTAGAACCAGGAGCTCACTGCGTGTGCACAAGGTTTGCGCCAGCTGTCGCACGGGCGTCTGCCCATCTTCGCGATAAATCGAGATCGCGTCGTCAATGCCCTCCAGTGCTGAGGCCCGCGCACCGCATGCGGCATCAAGATCCGCCATCGCCAATAGCGCGCCGGCGAGCGCCTGGGGATTGTCCTCGCGTCGGCGGAGATCCAGCAGGTCTTCCAGGAGGGCACGGGCTCGCAAATGATCCCCGTCATCGCGCGCGAGCTGGGCCCGCAGCTCCAGGGCGCGGGCCAGGGCGGGCAGATTCTCAAGCGACCGCGCCGCGGCTATGGCGTCATCGGCCTCTGCCCGGGCTTCCTCGAGCAGCTGCGCGCGCAATTCGCCGTGTGAAGCTAAAGCCGCTCGCCGCCGGGCGAAGGCATTATTAATCAGCGCTTTAGGCGTGAATGATGACATTCTCCCTCCGCCGAACGTCGGGCAATACGCCGTCCGGACTCTCAATTCTCATTTGACTTGACCATATTCGCCGCCCGCTGGGAAGCGATAGACCGCTGGTGCTCCCACCCTCGCTTCAGCGGTTCCAGCAAGACCAGGCACGGCTCGGGCTCTTGGGCTTCAGGCGCGAGGACCCCACCGTCGGGCGCTGCCATGTGACGGGCTCAGCCCGCCCACGCTGCAACCGTCGTGTGGGCAGCGGTCGTCAGCCCGGCCATTTCAGAATCGCTCGCGCCAGTGCGTGCCGCAACGGCATAGCCGAGCAGAAAGCCGAGCAGCATTTCGGTGCGGGTTTCGAGTCTCTCGTCCCCGATCGCGGTCGCAATCACTGACTGCAAGGCGGTGCGAATGCGGTCGCGATAGGTGTGGGCGAGGTCGCTGATCATCTGATCGGAGGCGCCCAATTCCGTCGTCGTGTTGACCGCGAGACAGCCGGCCCGGCCGAAGGCGAACACACGCGCGAGGAAGTCGTGAAGGGTTTGGATGCCCGGTTCATCATTGGCCGCCGCCATCTCGGCAAAGCCCTCCATGCGCACCGCGATATAGCGGTCGAGGATCCGGCGGAAGAGGTCGCGCTTGGATCCAAATGTATTGTAAAGGCTCGACTTTCTTAGCCCGGATACGTCCAGGATGTCGGCCATGGAGGTCGCCTCATACCCTTTTTCCCAGAACAATTCGGTCAGTGCGTCCAGGACTGCGCCTTCATCGAATTTTCGCGGCCGGCCCCGGGTCGGGGTTTCTGTCTGGATCGCTGTGCTCATGCGTCGGCTTTAGCACGGGTTTTCAGAAATTGGAACATTTGGTCCAAAAAGTGTTTGACAATAATGGACCAATTGGTCCAATAAATAGTCACACCCTCGAAACTGAACGGGACAAATCCAATGCACACCTTCACAAAGACACTGACATCCGCACTGCTCGCCACCGGCCTTGCCCTCACTGCGTCACCGGCAAGCCAGGCCAATGAGACCGCCGAGACGGAGGCCTCCACCGCGATCGATCTGATTTATGTCTGGACCGCCCATCCGGGCATGGAAGCCCAGCTCGCGGCCACCTACGCCGCTGTTGGCGAAGTGCTCGAAGCCAACGAACCCGGGTTGTTGACGTATGAGATCGCGACCTCGGAAACCGGCACTCAGCTCATCATTCGCGAAGTGTTTGAGGACAGTGACGCGTTGGCCGTGCATCTAACGGGCACGGCGGCCCAATACTTCCCGCAAATATCCCAGATCGCCACGCCGGGGCCGTTCATTTTCCGGGGCGATGTGCCCGAAGAGCTCAAGGCGGCGGCTTACAGCATGAATATGGGCGCGATTTTCACCACCGGCTGGGACGGGTTTGAGCGCGATTAGCGCTCAGCTCACCGCCTTGCGGCCACGATGAATGCCCACACGCTTTTCATAGGCTTCCGTGCGCAGCGCCGCCTCATGGGTCTCGCGAACCTGGTCCAACAGCTTTGCGGTCAGGGGCGAGATGTGCCAGCACTTAAGGGGTGGGGATAAGTATGCTTGTCCCAAACTTGATTTGGGATCCAGGCGAAGACCGGGAGCTTGCGAAGGCAAACGCAACTCATCCCTCGCCTTGGGGAGAGAGAATATAGAGATATTCGCTGGAGACTCAGACCAGGACTGAGGCGGATTCATCCCGAAAGCGGACCAATCACGGTCTTGATTGCGTCCGGATATTCAGCCGCGAAAATCGAGCGGACTGATAGATTAATACCCGGCCTTGTTTTGAACACAGGCAAGTAGTACATATAAACCATCGATCTTGATTGCTGAATTTTCTTGGCGCGAACCTATGCGCGCCCGTGACTTTCTTCCCTTCCAAAATCGACACACGGGACTTTCCGGCAACAGGCCGAGAGGGCCTATCGCTTCGTGACTGATGAGAGGAAATTGTCATGGCTGCAGGTACAGTAAAATTCTTTAACACGACCAAGGGCTTTGGATTCATCCAGCCGGATGATGGTGCGTCCGACGTGTTCGTTCACATTTCTGCGCTTGAGCGCTCGGGCATTCGCTCGCTCGACGACGGCCAGAAAGTGAGTTTTGAAGTCGTTCAAGATAAGCGTTCCGGCAAAAATGCGGCCGAAAACGTACAACTTGCGTAGACCAGACCGTTCAAACGGGATGCTCGCAGTTAGCGCCTCGTAGCAATAGTCAGAAAGGCTGGGCGTCTGCTCGGCCTTTTTGCTTTTTTCATGCGTATCAAGGAGGGCAAATCCATGTCCAAAAACGTTTATGAAAATCTCTTCGCGGCAAAACCGGAGGCGCCGAAGACCAAGGAAGAAATCACTGACAGCACCGCGCGCGCGATTATCAAGGAAGAAGAGAGCGAGCGCACGGCCCTGACCCGGAAATTGCGTGAAGCGCGCCTGGCAAAGGAAGCCAAGACGCCGGCGACGGCCCCGATCAAGCGGCGCGTGGCGCCGAAGCCCAATCTGCGAAAATATTGATCGAGCCCCTGTCTGGTGGTCCGGCGAACGAGTGAGACGAGTTGCCCGTAGAAAACCCACGCCGATGGTCACGTTTACCCCGTCAAGTGCTGGAGCCGACAGCAGCTTGGATCAAATCCGGCATCCTGGGCAATTGTTATCGAGAATCCGATCTTCAATCCTGATTTCGATTGCTTTGAGGGACGTCGCACCTGACCGCGGCTCCCCGAAAGAGAACGTAGGTCGACCCATCAAATGCCGGACCAGAACAGGCATCAGGACACCCGGTGCGAACTTTAACCGTTGAACTGATCTGGTCCAATTCCGATAGGGCAGTTTCGCAGCAATTTTGGTCGGCAGCATCGCTATTCTAATAGCTGCCGGTCACAAGATATCGTTGCAATCCCGATCTTGCCGCTTTATACAATTTCTAGGCCATTACTCGCGCTTCTAGAAGAGCGCTGGTCATCTTCGACCTTGCGGCCCAATCGAACAATATAGCTTGCACTCAGACCTCGGTTTTCCGGTGTCGTTGAGGCCCGTGCGCGCGCCTGCGGCCGGGCTTGTTCCGACAGTCTGACGATGGGAGAATGCGCTTGGACAAAAGGGTCAACAAGAAGCTGGTTACTTTCCAGTTTCCATTCTTCATTGACGACATTGATAAGCGGTTTGCTGCCGGAACATACACGGTCGAAACCGAAGAAGAATCGATCCGCGGATCGTCGTTTCAGGCCTATCGGCACATCGAGACGATCCTTGTGAAACGTCCTCCAAAAGGAAAGCCGGGCCCAGCCCACAATTGGTCCGTGGATCACGAGGCCTTGGCGCGAGCGATCGAAGCAGACGCCGATCGTTTCCGCGAATCCAGGCGCTCTGCCACCAGCGCTCGAAACATCTCAACCAAGAAAACAGGGAGTGAATAGCTATTGCAACTCTCTGTGGAGTTCAATCATGAATAAAACAGCCAAGGTCACATCTGCAACGCTGCTACTGCTCGCATCGGCTGCTTCCGTCTCAGCACAAACCACAATAACCCCGCCCATTCCTGACAACGCCACCCAGCAAAACTACGGTCAGGGCTGGTCCTGTAACATAGGGTACCGAGAAACCGCCGACACATGTGTAGAAATTGTTGCTCCGCCCAACGCCTATCTCAATGACAGGCGTTATGGCACCGGCTGGGATTGTTTACGTGGGTTCGAGGCTGTGAATGGCGAGTGTCGAGAATTCGCCATTCCTGCAAACGCCTACCTAAAGGAAAACGGCTGGAGCTGGGAGTGTGAGCGCGGATTTACGAGAGAGAGCGGCACCTGTCGACAGATTGATGTCCCGATAAACGGATACTTGTCAGGAAGCACTTACGGCGATGGGTGGCAGTGCTCACGCGGATACCGAAAATTCCGGAATCAGTGTGAGGCGATCGCAGTGCCCGAAAACGGTTATCTTACAGATCTATCCTATGGAACTGGGTGGGCATGTCGACGCGGTTACTCTGCCAGCGCATCAGAGTGCGTGGAGGTCATCGTTCCCGAAAATGCTCATCTAACAAACTCAGGGGATGATTGGCGATGCGATCCCTTGTTTGAAGTATTGTCCGATCGATGCGTTAGCGAGAACCGATGAAAACGCGCACTTCAAGCGTTCAGTCGCCCGCAACGCAATCCGGTGGAATAGACGTTGTGACAACCGACACTGCGAGCATGCGAGAGACCGGTTTCGGCTCCGTCGATACCTGCCGGGGCATCGCAGACATTCTTGGCGAGAATCATACAGTTGTTCGTTTCAATCTCGTTGCGTCCAAGAGCGACCTGCAGGAAATCTCTGAGAGACGTCCTGATCTGGTGATCCTTTGCGTCAAATACATTTTTGACGATCTCAGCGGAGAAATAATCTGGTTGTCTGACTTCTTCGAGCGCAACGACATTTGGCACTCAGGATCAGACCACAAGACATTGGACTTCGATTCAAACAAGAGCGTCGCGAAAACATTTCTTCGCAACAATGGCGTCACGACGGCTGATTTTTTTCTCGCACGCCCGGACCAGTACGGCGCCGATTGCCAATTGCCGCTCACATTTCCACTTTTCGTCAAACCTCTAGACGCAGCAAACGGGAACGGCATTGATGACAGTTCAATTGTTCATGATTTCCCCAGCCTAGACGCGAAAATTCGCTCTGTAGTTCATGACTTTGGCCGCGCGGCACTTGTCGAACGGGTCCTAACGGGAAGAGAGTTTACGGTCGCCATTCTCGGCAAGGGTGCGCATGAACCGCCGAATGTAATGCCGGTAGAAATCATAGCCCAACCCAACCAGCATGGAGACCGAATACTGGGCGCCAGAGCGAAAGCGGATAACCAGGAAGTTCTTCAGGCTGTCGACGGAGTTCTCCGATCTCAAGTTGCTGAGTTTGCGTTGCGAACGTTTATTGCCCTCGGCGCGCGAGATTTCGGGCGGATCGATATCAAGATGGACTCGCACGGCATCCCTCACTTTTTGGAGGCCAATCTGGTCCCAGGATTAACCAGAGATAGCAGCTACTTTCCCGAAGCCTGCCGAATTGATGCTGACCTGTCTTATGGGGACGTGATCCGAGAAATGTTTGATCGGTCAGTGCACCGAACATCCGTTCCCTTACTGGTCTAGCCGCCTCACTCTCAGACTGGGGACCACTTTCTGGGGAGGAGTTGGGAAATTGATTTGTGCCATCGGCGTCCCGAAAGCCTCATTCGATTTCCGAAGAGCCGACCACATGCGCCATGCGGATTGGTACCACACAGGCTGGCTGTGCTATGATCTCGACTGGCGAATACAGAGCTCAGCACCCTAGGGGGCAACGTCATGAGAAACGTTGCCTCTAGCGCGCGGCCAATGTCAGCTCCTACGCCTGACCGCCAAGCACGATGCACCGCCATCCGAGGAAGGTTCAGACCGAACCGTCAGAGCTCAATGCTCTCCGCCAATTCCAGCGCATCTTCGAGTTCTACGCCGAGTTAGCGCACCGTGCTGTCGATCGCGAGGTTAAACAAAGCTAGGTCGCGCTTGTGATCGGCGATCTGCAGACGGATGCGGATCGACTAGACCTCGCGCGCCTTGAGCGGCGGCTTTTGCCCGATCAGTTTGCCCTTGTTCCACGGTTCCGACTGCTTGCGATTCGGGGGACAGGTAGTTTCCATTATGACCTCCATGTTGGGAAGTCTTGGACAATGCCTCGGACGAACTGGGCTGAGTTGGCATCATCCCGGGAGGGGACTTTGGCGGTCCGCGTGCTATATTTGCCAATGAATAGATGGATCGGAGTACGATGTCAGAAGCAGACCTATTAGAGTTAGCGGCGATGTCGCGTTCAAACTTGGGTTTCCTTTTAACCCAGATCATCGCTGTGCAATTCGCCTTTATCGCCGGTATTTATCTGTTTTTGAAGCGTGCAGGCATTTTGCTGAAGCTATCTATATTTATTCTTTATACGGCTGGATATGCGGGCCTTGTCAGTTTGTACTACTGGGAACAGGGCTCTTACGTTGCCGTTAGAGAGGCAATTCAGGTCCTTCCAGAACGGAGTGCCGCATCCAATGCCGTAATAGATTGGATGCAAGGCCCCGGGCGGAATATTGCCGCCTACGTCAAAGCACTCTTCATCGCAAATTGGTTGGTGATTGCCCTCTTTTTGTTCGCACCAATTCTCAAGGATCGTGATTAAAAACAGTCCGCGGATGTCCGCTCCTGCGCCAAAGCGGTCACATTGCGGCGCTAAACGGACG
>JBELMP010000115.1:0-8727 GCA_042095695.1 Maricaulis sp.
GCCGGTTTCGGGCATGAAGTTCAGCGCCGCATCATGATCGGCACCTATGTGCTCTCCGCGGGCTATTATGATGCTTATTATCTGCGCGCGCAGAAGGTCCGCACGCGGATACTTCAGGATTTCGACCAGGCTTTTGAAAAAGTCGACGCCATCCTAACGCCATCGGCACCGTCCGCCGCCTTCGCACTGGGATCCAAGTCTGCCGACCCGATTGCCATGTATCTGAATGACGTCTTCACCGTGACGGCGAACCTGGCCGGTGTTCCGGCCATGTCAGTCCCGGCCGGGCTCGACAAGGACGGTCTGCCGCTGGGGCTGCAGATCATTACCCGGGCGCTCGACGAGGAGACGATGTTCAAGGTCGGCGCCGCGGTCGAGGACGCGGCGGGCTTCACGGCCAAGCCGGAGAAGTGGTGGTAGCCCATGTCCGGTCCTGCACCTGATACAGAGCCGGGCAATGACTGGCTGAACCGGATCATCATACTGGTGATCGCCATCTTCGCATTGATTGCAGGCTTGCCTCTGGTCGTATCCGGTGCAGCCAGCATCGTGATCTCGCTTGGTTCTGCGAGCCTGCCAAGCGGGTGGGATTTCATCCTGCTCATGCTCGGGCTCGGTTTGAGCGCATTTGCCGGTATGATCATCTGGAAAGTGTTTTCTGGCGTTCGCCGCAAGGAGGCCGACTAGGCCATGAGCTCCGCTGCCGATACTGCGCCACTGGCGATTGACTGGGCCGCGATTTTTTCGCTGGACGAGCCAGTTAAGACCCGCGCTGCCAAGGCGCTGGGGCAGGTGATCGGTGTGCCCTGGTCGGCGGACACGCAGGAGGCGGCGCTGACGCTGGCGAGTTTCTCCTCGACGGAAGCGGTCGATCAGGCCCTCGGGGTGAAAGCCAAGATCACGCTGGAGCGGGATCCTGAAATCTTCGGGCGCACCTCGGCCCGACTCTTGTCTGAAGGCCTGATGACCCAGCTCAATCGCGAGGCGATTGCTGCCCAGGCTGCGACCCAGCTTGCCGAGCGCGCGGGCAAGTCTGCCGCCAATGAGGGAGAGCTCGACGAGGGCTGGCTTTTGACCTTCGCAGCGCGGGCGGAGCGTACAACTGATCCCATGTTGCAGCGGGTCTGGGCTGCGGTATTGGCGTCGGAAGTGCTCACGCCCGGTCATATTACGACCAGCCTGCTCGACAGCCTGCACAAGCTGGGTCCGCGGGAGCTCGGCCTGGTCAATAAATATGCCGGGTTGATAACCGGGGATGAATTCATTCCGGTCCCGACTGGGGATCTCAAACAACTCAAGGCGCTCTTCGAGCTGCAATCGCTGGGCTATGTGCACGGGGCAGGTACGCGTTTCTCCCGCGAGGGCAAGCTGGATGCACAAGGCCTGTTCTGGTTGATTTTCGGCGATGAGGCGCTGCTTGTTCAGGGCGAGCCGGGAACCGCCTGGAGCCTGCCGGGCGTGTTTGCAGCACCGTCGCTGATCCAGCTGGGCGAGGTGCTCGATATCCAGCCCGGGCGCGAGGCGATGATCAATGCCGCCAAGCTGTTCCTGGCGCAGCCGCAGGCGCTGAGAGTAACCCGCGCGCGCTGGTATCGCGATGATAATCGCATGCGTTTCGAGCCGCTGGAGATTTATCACCAGACACCGCCGGATGGTGTGGATGTGGAGGCCGTGGAATGACCTCGCCGCCCAGCGCCCTGAAACTCGCCCGGCCGAGCTTTTTGATCGGTGCGCTGCTCCTGATCGCCGGTGCGGTGATTTTTCGCGAGATTGTGCCGATCGAACCGCGCATCATCTGGACCATCTGCCTGATGGTGCCGGGTGCGGGATTTGTGATTTTTGGTCTGACCGTGACTGCGGCGGGCCGTGTCTTGGCGGCCGCCGAGGCAATACCGGAAGATGAGCGTCCCGGCTGGGATGACGATGAGGAAGACGAGACATGAGCGAGACAATCTATCGCATCGCTGGCGCGACCGGCGACTGGGAGATCGTGATGGGGCTGGAAGTCCATGCCCAGGTGGTCTCGAATGCGAAACTTTTCTCGGGTGCGGCCACGGCCTTTGGCGCGGCGCCGAACAGCCAGGTCTCGCTGGTTGATGCGGCGATGCCGGGCATGCTGCCAGTGATCAATCGTCATGTGGTCGAACAGGCGGTCAAGACCGGTCTTGGTCTCAATGCGCAGATCAATCTCTGGTCCCGCTTTGACCGGAAGAATTACTTCTATCCCGATTTGCCGCAGGGTTATCAGATCTCGCAATTCCAGTATCCGATTGTCGGCGAGGGCGAGATTGAATGCGAACGCGATGACGGCTCGCGCTTCGCCGTCGGCATTGAACGTCTTCACCTGGAACAGGATGCCGGCAAGTCGATCCATGACCTTGATCCCAACCATACCTATGTGGATCTGAACCGGTCCGGTGTCGCGCTGATGGAAATCGTGTCGCGGCCGCATATCCGCTCGCCCGAGGAGGCTTCGGCCTATGTATCCAAGCTGCGCACCATTCTGCGTTATCTGGGCACGTGTGGCGGCGACATGGAAAAGGGCCAGCTGCGCGCCGACGTCAATGTCTCCGTCTGCAAGCCGGGTCAGTATGAGAAATTCCGCGAGACCGGCGATTTCTCTCATCTGGGTACGCGCTGCGAGATCAAGAATGTCAACTCGCTGCGCTTTATCCGCCAGGCGATCGAATACGAAGCCAAGCGCCAGATCGATATCATCGAGGAGGGCGGCACGATCGATCAGGAAACCCGCCTGTTCGATGCGAATACCGGCGTGACCCGCTCCATGCGCTCCAAGGAAGAAGCGCATGATTACCGCTATTTCCCGGATCCGGACCTATTGCCGCTGGAACTCCAGCAGGACTGGGTCGACCAGATCCGGGTCAGCCTTCCCGAACTGCCGGACCAGAAGCGCGAGCGTTTCAAGACCGAGATGGGCCTGTCCGACTATGATGCGGCGGTGCTTGCTGCCGACAAGGACCGGGCCGACTATTTCGAGACCGTGGCGGCAGGGCGAGATGCCAAGCTGGCCTCCAACTGGGTGAATAACGAGCTCTTCGGCCGATTGAACAAGGAAGGCATGGGCATCAATGACAGCCCGGTCTCCGCGGATCAGCTCGGCAAGCTCGTCGGCCTGATCAAGGACGGCACGATCTCCGGCAAGATCGGCAAGGATGTGTTCGAAATCCTCTGGGATGAGGGCGGCGACCCGGCCTCAATCGTCGAAGATCGCGGCATGAAACAGGTCACCGATACCGGCGCGATTGAAGCCGTGGTCGACCAGCTGATTGCAGACAATCCCGACCAGGCGGCTTCGGTGAAGGAAAAGCCGAAAGCCATGGGCTGGTTTGTCGGCCAGGTGATGAAAGCCATGCAGGGCAAGGCCAATCCGCAAGCCGTCAACGAGATCCTCAGAAAGAAGCTCTTGGGGTAGGGGATGCACCGCGACGCGATTCTGACCAAGCAGTGGACCTGGATTGTCATTTTAGGTGTTGGATTGGGCGTCGTCGGTGCAACCGCAACTGTGCAGGTAGATCCGGATTGGCAAAGCCATCCTCTGCGGTTTGTGGCGGCTTTTCTAGCAACGGTTAGTACCCTGTCGGGATTCTGCCTATTCTCGGACCCGCGGTCTCAGCGTTCAATGTAGGTGTGCGAAAGCAGACCTACGATAAAGCATTTCATGGGCGCAGAGCCTTGCTTGGCGCTGTCTTCTTCGGAGGGTTTGGTGTTTTCGGATTTGCGAGCCTGACGCTGATTTATGACCTGGGTTGGTCGTCGGTGGTTTTCGGCATCATCGCTGGGCCTCCTATGGGCGCATTTTTCGGCTTTGTTTCCAGCAAGATGATTTTCGTGATTCTTGGGATTGCATCGCGAGGTGGCAGCCCTGGAGCCTAATGCGCAAAGGCGAGTGCGTAGGTGGTTTCCCCATGTCATGGCCCATGCTAACCCTCTGAGACATCTTCAATCTCCGGAGTCTGAATGACCACCAATCCTGACAGCGCGCTTGACGAACTCCTGCCGGTTGAACGCCTGCAGGAACAGGTTCTGGCGCTCTGGGACTGGTTGACCGTCAGCCTGCTTAATATCGACATCGCCATACAGCTCGGCCTTGTTATCGCGGCCTTTGTGCCGGCGCTCATCTTCGGGCCGCGCTTGCGGTACCTGGTGGAAAACCGGGCGCCATCGCGATTGAAGACCGGGCTGGGGCGGCGGATCTTCCTCGCGGCCATGGCGCTTGCCACGCCGGTGGCGCTGCTGATTGTGCTGGCGATTATTCGCATCACGCTGGGTGCGCTGGAGCGCCCGCACGCGCTGATCGATATTGCGATTTCCCTGATGACAGCCTGGCTGTTCATCCGCGCGGTCACGCTCGTCATCCGCTCGAAATTCTGGTCTGCCGTGGCGTTTTACACGGTCTGGCCCATCGCCGCGCTGGATGTGTTCGGACTGCTTGGCGATGTCGTCACCCAATTGCAGGCCCTGGCCATTCCGCTGGGCGAGACCGAGGCCGGCGAGCCGGTCGATCTCTCCCTGTTCGACATAATTCGCGCGCTGATCTATTTCGGCGTGCTGTTCTGGCTGGCATCGCTGGCGGGGCGGACGATCAATGGCCAGCTTGAACGGGCTGATGAGATCTCGCCCGCCTTGCGCGCCCTGATCGCCAAGATATTGGGTTTCGCGCTACCGGTCATTGCGCTGCTGATCGCCCTTCAGCTGACGGGCTTTAACCTGGCCACGCTGGCCATATTCTCCGGCGCCGTGGGTATTGGTGTTGGTCTCGGCCTGCAAAAGACAGTGTCGAATTTTGCGGCAGGCTTCACCCTGCTGGCAGATAAGTCCATCAAGCCGGGCGATGCGATCGAGGTGGAGGGCCAGTTTGTCTGGGTCACGGGCATGGAGAGCCGTTATGTCTCCATGCGCACGCGCGACGGGACCGAACATCTCATTCCCAATGATCATTTCATCGCCAATGGCGTGATCAACTGGTCGAAGTCGGACCGGATCGTGCGCTTGCATGCGCCCTTCGGCGTCTCTTATTCGACAGAGGATCTTGAACGCGTCCAGACGCTCGCAGAGGCGGCAGCGCTAAGCGTTGATCGCGTCGTCAGCGAGCGTTCCCCGCAGTGTAATCTGATGGAATTCGGCGATAGCGCGATCAATTTCGATTTGCGGTTCTGGATCTCGGATCCGGAAAACGGTCTGTCGAATGTGCGCAGCGAGGTCTTCATCGCCATTGCCCGATCCTTCAAGGATAATGGTGTGGAATTCCCGTTCCCGCAGCTGGATGTGCATTTGAAAGATATGCCCCGCCGGCAGGATTAGCCGGTGCAGCCTTGCGGTGGTGCCATACGATTTCGTAGACCGGTGATACACGTTTAAAAATTATTGAATTATAAATACAACCCAGAGATGATTGTTCGGGCGAAGACCGGATGCGCCCGGTCTTCGCATATAACTTAGATTCCCAATACTTTCTCAGGGCTCGCCATCTCCCGGCGGGCCCTTTTTACTTCGATACCTAGGTAGTTTGCTAAGTGAGTTGACCTGCGGCTGGCTGGGTTATAACTTAGGCATATGGCTAACAATAAAGACCACCTGGATTCGACCTTTCATGCGCTCGCCGACCCCACCCGCCGGGCCGTTATCGCCAGGCTGATGAGCGGGCCCGCCTCGGTCACGGACCTGGCGGAACCCTTTGATATGGCCTTGCCCTCCTTCATGCAGCATTTGCGCGTGCTGGAGCGCGGAGGGCTGATTGCTACGAGGAAGGCAGGGCGAGTGCGGACCTGTTCCATACAGCTGGACCGGCTGGCATCTGCGCAGGACTGGTTGAGCGACCAGCAGCGGCTCTGGGAGGGGCGGCTGGACCGGCTTGATGCTTTTTTGAAAGACAATGAGGAGGCCCCCCATGACCCAGACTGACCACAAGACCTATGAGTTCACCCGCGTCTTCAAGGCACCGCTCAAGCGGGTCTTCGGAGCGTTTGAGAGTGTCGAGGCGCGCGAGGCCTGGGCTGTGCCCGGAGCCGACAATATCGTAATTTTCGAACAGGATGATTTCCGTCCCGGCGGTATTGATGTCTACCGCTGCGGTCCCAGGGCCAATCCGGAATACACGGTGCGCGATCTCTATCATGCGATCGAGCCTGACAGCCTGATCCTGTTCTCCGAGACGCTCGAGGCTGGCGGGCAGGTGCTCTCCGCGGCCCTCAATACAGTGCGCTTTAGCGCCGACGGCGAGGCGACGGTCATGCATCTGACAGTCCAGGCGACCTCCCTGGTCGGCCAGGACATGATCGAGGGCTATGAGGAAGGCTGGCTGGGTGCGCTGGAGAAGCTGGAAGCCTGGATGAGCACGCCGGCTGTCGCCTGACGGCTATTTCAACAGCCCGATATCCCGAAGCCTTTGCAGCAGGAAGTCATTGGCGCGCATTGGCTCGGGATATTTGTCCGGATTGTCCGGCCCCGAACAGCCGGGCAGGGTCTCGATCAGATAATCCGGGCGATAATGCATGAAGAAGGGCATCGAATAGCGTGAATGGCCGGTTCGAGCCCCGGCCGGATTGATCACGCGATGCTGGGTCGATGGCAGGACATCATTGGTCGAACGCGCCAGCATATCCCCCATATTCACGACGAGGCAGTTCTCTGGCGGGTTCATATCGACCCATTCGCCCTCGCGGGTCTTGACCTGGAGACCGGGTTCCTCGGCGCCGAGCAGAAGGGTGATGACATTGATATCACCATGGGCTTCGGCGCGAATTGAGCCGCCAGTATCCCCGTCCACCGGCGGATAGTGAAGCAGGCGCATGACGGAATTGCCGTCGCGCACAGCATCATCAAAATAGGTTTCCTCAATCGCGAGATCGCGCGCAATGGCACGCAGGATCTGGACGCCCAGAGCATCAAAGGCGTGAAACAGGCCATGGACAGTCTCTGTCCAGCCTTCAATTTCCAGCGGAATGAGATTGGGCGGCATGTCCGCCTCGTATTCATGCCCGGCGGGCAGATCGCGACCGACATGCCAGAATTCCTTCAGGTCGACATGCTTGGCATCCTTGGCGATTTCCTGACCGAAAGGGGTGTAGCCGCGCGCGCCGCCCTGACCATCGACAAAATACTTGCGCTTCGTCTCCACCGGCAGGGCAAAGAAGTCAGCCGACAGGGCGTAGGCCTTGTCGATCAGCGCAGCATCGAGGCCATGATCTGAAATCGCTGCAAAGCCATATTCGCGAAAACTCGCCCCCAGGGCTTTTGCAAACCCGTCGGGATCTGTCTTGAGCATGGACATGGAAACGGGCGGGAAGCGTGTCAGGGAATCCGCGGCGGTCATGGCGTCGTCCTTTTAAATATGTGCCCGGGATAAGAGGTCGTGCGCGCCTTGCCAAGCGCTAGATGGTCGCAGGTGCAGCGCTTGCCCATGGTTCAAATGCAACGCTGCACGTCGATTGTTTCGCGTCAGACGCGTTACATCTTGCATCCTTACTCGATCCGAAGAACTCTCCGCCTCGGGGAATGGGGATAATCCATGGGTGGTCTGTCAGACACCGAAATGGCGCCGGAGCGCGCCGAGACTTCGGAGAAATTTCGCCGCGCCGGTCTGACCCAGTCTGAATCGGAACGCCTGGCCAGAAATATGGCGATGCGCGAGGAAACGCGGCGTTTCTGGCGCGCCTCGCCCTTGGGCATGCTGCTCTGGCTGGTGTGGAAGCTGCTGTTCAGGGGCCTGCAGCCGGCCTGGATGCTGGCGTCCATTGCGACGGCAAGCTGGTATGGTCTGTTAATCCTGGAGGATCTTGGAGGGCTGGGCGTGGTGGCGACCGCTCCTCCGGACCTGTCGGCAAGGATTGAAGCTCGCTTCGAAGCCGACCGCGGCCGGCGTGATGATGTTTACGGTCTCTGGGTCGAACAACTCGATGCAGCGCTGGATGGAGATTTGCGCCGCCGCTCTGATCTTGACCGTCTGGTGATCTGGGCGGAGGCCGGTCCCTATTTCATTGGCCGCGATCGTCTCGCATTGGAATTGCTGGCCGCTGACGGGGATATCGGCGCCGTCGAGGCGGAGCTGCGCGCCCTGCCGCCGCAGGCCCGTGAGGCGCGATTGTCCCAGGCGCTCGCCGAGCCGCTGCGCAGGGCCCGCAATCGCAATCTGGAGCCGGCGACGCTGGTCTATGCGCCCGAGCGTGTTCAGGCGCGATATGCAGAGGCAATGCCGCAATGGTCGCTGATCGCCGACCCCGTCGAGGATTTCCTGCGCGGTACCGAGACCGGACAGCTTGATGTCCGCAGCCTGCCCGGCCTGTCGCGCTACCAGGCGGGCGATATCTTACTTTATGGCGGTATCCGGCATCTGGTGATCCAGCTCTGTCGGGCGCCTGGCGCGACAGTCTTCGCCCAGTCCTGCGGTGCCGCCATACCGGCCCAGACCTTTGACCCCTTCTTGTTATCGCTCGCGGCCTGGGAGGCTGGACTGCTGGAGCGCAGGCTGGACACGATTGGCGCCGCGCAGGGCGCCAGCCTGATCCGGGCGGCCTATACAACGGGTTGGCTTTCTGCCGAGCTGGAGGCCGAACTGCGAGCCTTGTTCGAAGACTATCTTCCGCCTTCGCTTGTCATTGCGGCCGCAAGCGAAGCCCAGCTCGATCCGCTGGACGCCTTCCTGGTGCCCGGGCGCTACCGCCAGGCCTTGCGCGGACGTCTTACACTGGACCGGACCAGTGTGGATCT
>JBELMP010000116.1:0-8620 GCA_042095695.1 Maricaulis sp.
CCGGGACAGGAATTGGGCTGGCACATGGTGTCATGGGCAAAGCTTGGCTCTTGGTATCTTCTGATGATCATCAGTTTCGTCCTGGTCGCCTCTGTGCAATACAGCGCTCCAAACTCCGTTTCTGACGAGGAATCCGATGATTAAAACCCTGCTGATCGCGAACCGCGGCGAGATTGCCCGTCGGGTGATGCGTACGGCCCGTCGACTGGGGATACGCTGTGTTGCGGTCTATTCCGATGCGGATGCCATGGCGCCCCATGTGGGCGAGGCTGACGAGGCTGTTCGTCTGGGGCCGGCGCCGGCGTCAGAAAGCTATCTTCTCGGTGACAAGATCATCGCTGCAGCCAAGGCGACCGGTGCGGACGCGATTCATCCCGGCTATGGATTCCTGTCAGAGAATGCGGACTTCGCAGAAGCCTGCGCTGCGAATGATATAATCTTTGTCGGCCCCTCGGCGAACGCGATCCGGGCGATGGGGCTGAAGGATCGCGCCAAAGCTTTGATGGAATCGGCAAATGTCCCGGTAACGCCTGGATATCATGGTGAAAACCAGGGCCCGGACGCGCTGCAGGGTGCCGCTGACTCGATCGGCTATCCGGTATTGATCAAGGCCGTGGCGGGCGGCGGTGGCAAGGGCATGCGCAAGGTCGATGCCGCGGCGGATTTCCAGGCCGCGCTTGAGAGCTGCAAGCGTGAATCCATCAAGAGTTTCGGGGATGACCGCGTCCTGATCGAGAAATTCATCACCCAGCCCCGTCATATCGAGGTGCAGGTGTTCGGCGATAGCCATGGCCGGGTCGTGCATTTCTACGAGCGTGATTGCTCGCTCCAGCGTCGACACCAGAAAGTCATCGAGGAGGCGCCGGCGCCGGGTATGACGCCGGAGGTTCGCGCGGCCATGTGCTCGGCGGCGATCAATGCTGCGAAAGCCGTCGATTATGTCGGTGCGGGAACCATTGAATTCATTGTCGACGGCTCTGGCCCGCTTCGTGAGGATGGCTTTTATTTCATGGAGATGAATACGCGTCTTCAAGTCGAGCATCCGGTGACTGAAATGGTCACGGGTTTCGATCTGGTCGAGTTGCAGCTCCATGTCGCAAATGGCGGCTCCGTGCCGCCACAGGATCAGATCTCGCTCAAGGGCCATGCCATGGAGGCACGGCTCTATGCCGAGGATCCCCAGGCCGGCTTCCTGCCCTCGACCGGTCCGCTCAATATTCTGCGCCTGCCCGAGCAGGATGAACATACCCGCATTGATACGGGCGTGGAGGAAGGCGGCGAGGTTTCGCTGCATTACGACCCGATGATCGCCAAGATCATCAGCTTTGACAGTGACCGGGAGGGGGCGGCGATAACCCTGTCCTTCGCCCTGGACGAATTGTCGGTCTGGCCCGTGAAGACCAATGGCGGTTTCCTGCGCCGTGCGGTTCTGCATCCGGACTTCCTGGATGCCAAACTGTCTACGGGTTTTATTGCTGAAAACGAGGCCGAGCTGGTGCCGCCAGGCTATGACCTGGCCTCCGCCGGCTATGCCGTTCTGGCCTCCATGCTGGAAGCGGGCGGCGATGGACAGGATCCGTTTTCTGCCTCGGATGGCTGGCGGATGAATGCGCCGGCACGTCTTCGCAACTGGTTTGAAGTCCAGGATGAAACCCTTGAAATCGGGCTGCGCCTCGACGGCCTGTCGATGACGGTGGACTGCGCCGGCGAAAGCCTCACCCTCGATGCGGTGGATGGCAGTACCGAAGAGGGGTTTTACCATTTCGACGGTTCGCTCGGTGCGGAGCCGGTCCGCGCAGACATTGATCTGCTCGAGGAGGGCTATCTGGTCTCCTCACGCGGGCAGACCGCGCTGTTTGCCTTCCCGCGGCCCGATGCGTCCGCTGATGCCGCCGAGGCCGGCGGCGTGATCAAAGCGCCGATGCCGGGCAAGGTGCTCGCGGTCAATGTCAGCGCGGGACAGGCCGTGACCAAGGGCGAGGCCATGGTCGTCCTGGAAGCGATGAAAATGGAGCACGCCCTTGCTGCACCGCGCGACGGTGTCGTGGGCGCGCTCAGCGTCTCTGCCGGTGATCAGGTCGCGGAGGGTGATATCCTCGTCGCGCTCAGCGAGGAGACAGCCGAGGCCTGAACTCGCCCGCAAGGCGAAACCGGCACGCGATTTGCTCCTCCAGGCATTAGCCGAGAGGGAGCGGATCAATGCGCGACACTTACATGGATCAGTTTGCCAGCCGCTGGAGCGCCGAGGCGCGGCGGGATTTCCGGAAAACACCAGTGGTAGTTCAGCATAACTATCATGAACATCATGCCTTTTCCGATATCGCACTGGCCGCCCTGATCGAACGCCACCCGCGCGAACTGACGGATATTTGCACCATGGGTGAAGATGCCACAGACCGGGACAGCTGGCGCGCGGGCCGGGCCGGCAATGTGTCAGGTCTGGAGTTGATCGAGGCCGTGCGCAAGGGCAAGCTCTGGATCAATTTGCGCCATGCCATGGATCTGGACCCCGAGTATCGTCCAATCTTCGAGGCGATGCTGCGCGATATGAAGACGGCAGACCCCAAATTCAAACCCTTGCAGGCCGAGGCGGGTATTCTGATCTCTTCGCCGACGGCGCAGGTCTTCTGCCACTCCGATGTCTCTGAAACCATGCTCTGGCATATGCGCGGGGTGAAGCGCTTCCGCACTTATCCGCCCCAGCAGCCCTATCTTGATCGCGATGATGTCGAGGCCGTGCTCCATCATGACCAGACCGAGGATATCGCTTTTGACCCGGCCTGGGACGAGGATGCGTTCATGGTTGATCTCCAGCCCGGAATGGCGGCGAACTGGCCCTTGCATGGCCCGCACCGTATCGAGAATCAGAGCGGGGTGAATGTCTCCGTACCCTTCGAGATTTCGACCCCGGAATCCCGCAAGCTCAATGCGATCCTGTTTGCCAATGGCGTGCTGCGACGGCAATTCGGCTATACGCCGACCTCGATTGCGACCACCGGCCTTGGCGCTTTCTTGAAACAAGGTCTGAACACGGTCTGGAAGCTGAAAATAAAGCTGTTTGGCGATAACAAGAAAGTCATGCCGAAGAGCGAAGAGACATTCGATATCGATCTCGATGCCAAGGATGGTTTCACCGACCGCGCCGCAGCCTGAGACTTTTGCTGATCCTGTCCAGGATTTAAGCCACATCGCGCTTACAATTCGCTATGCTGGCATGGGGTCGCGAGCAGGCGTGACCCAACAGGATCAGGAGAGAATGCCATGCTGTCTCGAGCCGGCGCGATTGCCGCTGTTTGGATCGGTGTGACCGGCTGGGTCGGCATTGCCGCACCAGCCCTGTCCCAGCCTTTGCCGGCGGCCTTGGAGGCCGCATTGCCGGCGGCTGAGCTGACCGATAATCGCGAAAACTGGCGGTTCGCCATCACGGTCACCACCGATGAGGGGGTGATGCAGGGGCGGTTTGACGGCGCTGCCGCAGAGGATGCGCGCTGGTCTCTGATTTCGCCGGCCGAGGACGAGCTGGACGGCACGCTGCTGGAAATCTGGGAGGATATGCGCACGCCCGACGATGATCGTGAGGATGATGGCGGGCTGTTGTTCAAGCGTGAGGATTTCGAGTTTGTGCCAGGCTCCGTCTCGGTGATTTCAGAGACGGCAGAGGCCTATCGCTACAGCTTTGCGCCACAAATGGATGAGGGCGATGCTGCCGCCTTTGCTGACTATGTGCAGGGCGAGGTGATCGTCCGCGCCGACCAGCCGGAAATCCAGCAAATCCGCATTTTCGCAACAGAAAGCTTCAAGCCGAATGTCGCCATCCGGGTGAATGAATTCGAGATGATCCAGGAGTTCGAGACCCTTGAAGGGATGGACGCGCCGGTGATGACAGGCATGCGTCAATCGCTTTCAGGCTCGATGGCTTTCCAGCGCTTTGAGCAGTCGGTGGAAATCCGCTTCGAGGACATCGAACATATCGCACGCTAGCCGCGCAGGCGCTTTGAATTTGCGCATACCGGCTTTGACGCCCGTCGGGAGTCGACCTAAGTCGGAAGCATGGTCATGCATCTTGTCAAACTTTGCGTCGGGATCAGCTCGATCGAGCAATTGGAGGCTTGGCGCAGCGAGGAGTGCGCGCGCCGCCGTTCAGCAGGCGAGCCGGAGCTGATCGTGCATGTCACGCGGATGTTTCCCACCCGCAAGGCCGAGATTGAAAGCGGCGGATCGCTCTATTGGGTGATTAACGGCTCAATCCAGTGCCGGTCGGAGATCGTCTCGCTTGAACATGTCCAGGGTGCAGATGGGATCAAGCGCTGCGCGATCATCATGTCGCCGGAATTAGTCCGGACCGCACCGGCACCGAAACGTCCCTTCCAGGGCTGGCGCTATCTGAAACCGGAGGACGCCCCGCGTGATCTGGGTGAGGCGGGCGCTGGCGGGAGTGATCTGCCGTCAGACCTGCGGGCCAAGCTGATGGAATTGGGAGCCTGGTAAAGCCTATTCGGCGTGGTCCAGCACGATCTCATAGAGTACGGGCCACATCTTGCCCGTCACGAAGATGCGGCCGCTATCGCGGTCATAAGCGATACCATTCAGCACCGCATCATTGCTTCCGGCGACACTGTCCGGCGTAAACGCCCGAAGATTGAGCATGCCGGTTACGGCGCCGCTCTCTGGATTGATGCGGACAATAGTGCTGGTCATCCAGACATTCGCCCAGATTTCACCATCAATCCATTCAAGTTCGTTGAGGCGAGCGACCGGGCGCCCATTCAGCGTCACCACGAGTTCGCGCTGCAGGCTCATCTCTGTCGGGTCCAGTATACGCAGACGCGCACTGCCATCAGACATGATCAGATGTGTCCCGTCAGTCGTCAGGCCCCAGCCTTCGCCGGGATAGGAAAATTGGTCGATCAGATCAAAGCTTTCCGGATCATAGATAAATCCGGTCTGGGCACGCCAGGAGAGCACGAAGATCTCATCGCCGATCTGGGTACTGCCTTCACCGAAAACCCGTCCGGGAAGATCCACTTCCTGCAGGACCGCGCCGCTTTCCAGATCGACACGCCGCAGGACCGACTCCCCGACCTGTCCGGTGCTTTCATAGAGCTGGCCGTCATGGATAAAGAGGCCCTGTGTAAAGGCCCCGACATCATGCGGATAGGTGGCCACAAGCTGCGGGGTCTCCAGCGTGGGTCGGGACTGGGCGTTGGCCGCAAGGCCGGGCAGGACAAGCAGGACAAGGGCAAGGATCAGGCGCATGACGGACATACCCGCATAATTGAGCTGAACGGCAGCTTAACCGAGCTCCCGCATACTGGAAGGCTTGACCAGAAGATTATCGATCAGTCGCGTCTCACCAAGGCGGACGGCAGCCAGCAGCCGGGCCGGAGCACTGATCGCTCCCGCCGCGAGCGGGGCCAGCGTATCAGGCTGACGGGCTTCCAGATAATCCACCGTGTCGAAGACGCGCCGGGCCTCTTCCAGCGCATCGGTTTGCACGGCGCCATGGGGCTCGCCGGCCGCGAGACGCTCCGCGAACCGTGTCAGGATGGCAAACAGCGATGCGGCGCGCGCCCGGTCTTCCTCGCCCAGATAGGCATTGCGCGAGGACATGGCGAGGCCGTCCTTCTCACGGGCAATCGCGCCGGGAATGATATCGATCGGATAATCGAGATCTGCGACCAGCTTCTTGATTACCAGTAATTGCTGATAATCCTTTTCGCCGAACACAGCGAGGTCGGGGCGAACCTGGTTGAAAAGCTTGGCAACAACTGTCGCGACACCCGTGAAGAATTGCGGTCTTTCCGCCGCCTCCAGGCCAAGCGCCGGCCCGCCGATTTTGATATTGGTGTCGAAACCCTCCGGATACATGCTTGCGCGCTCGGGCAGGAAAATCAGGTCACACTTGGCGCTGGCGAGCTTCTCCGCATCATCAATCAGGCTGCGCGGATAGGTCTCGAAATCCTCTCCCGGAGCGAATTGGGCCGGATTTACAAAAATGCTCGCGACGACCTTGTCGGCGTGGGCCTTGGCGAGGCGGACAAGCGAGAGGTGGCCGTCATGCAATGCGCCCATCGTCGGCACGAAACCGACAGTCTGCCCGTCCTGGCGCCAGGATTTGATCCGCGTGCGCAGGGCCGAAATTGTTGTGGCGTGGGGTATTTGCTGGGTGAGCATGACGGGTCTCGATGTCTGGGATGAGCCGGAATAATCATAAGCGATGATGGAGGCAAGCTTTGCGACTCGGTCTAAGCGGGATGCCATGACTCGAATACTCATGCTTTTGCTCATTACCGTGGGGTTGTCCGCCTGTGTGACGAGCCGCGAGCAGGCGCCGCAAGTGCCGGCTGCCGTTGCGGCAACTCCAGCCGCAATCCTGGCCGATTCGACGGCCGTTCGCCTGGCCTATCTGGCACGGCATGAGGCCGCCCGGCTTGACGAGGTGCTGCCAGAGCTTTCGGCCCTGGCGGATGCCCTGTCTGCGCCGGCGAGCGAGCAGAACACATCACCAATGCTTGTTGAACAGGTCGAACCAGTATCGGAGACGGTTGCTGTTGCGCCACCACCAGATGATATGCTCAGCGCTCCAAGCCTGAGGCACGGGGCGCATCTGGCCTCCTATCGTCTTGAAGCCAATGCGCGGTCCGGATGGCGCGAATTACAGGGTCTGCATCCCGAGCTTCTCGCGCACGAGGCACGGCTTGAGACGCGCGATCTCGGTGAACGCGGGGTTTTTCTGCGTCTCAAGGTCGGACCCTTCGATAATCGGGCGGCCGCGCAAGGGCTTTGCGCGACGCTTGGCGCGCGGGATCAATACTGCCTGCCCGTTGACTTTTCGGGGATTCCCCTCACCGATAGCGGGCCGGGGGCAGAAGAATAGCAGTGCGCTCTGCCGCGACACCTGTCGGAGGCGTGGCCATCGCACTAGAGTCCGGGTCATGACAACGCATTCGGGTTTCAGACTTCCAGCGCGTCCAGTCGGACGTATCAAGAACGGTGTCAAAGCCGGGCATGTGCTGGTCATCGGCAATGAGAAGGGCGGGGCCGGCAAGTCGACCGTCGCCATGCATCTCTCCATTGCCCTGCTGCGTATGGGGCGGAGCGTCGGTGCTCTCGATCTTGATATCCGTCAGCGCACTTTCGGTCGTTATCTGTCAAATCGTCGAAACTGGTCAGAGAAACATGGCGTTGCCCTGCCGCAGCCGGAGGAGATCCGGCTTTCACCCAGCGCTCATCGCGATCTGGACCTGGCCGAGGCCGAGGAGACGGAACGCTTTTCCGAAGCCCTGACACAGCTCAAGCTCGAGCATGATTTCGTCGTGATTGATGCGCCGGGCGCCGATACGCATTTCTCCCGTCTGGCGCATTCCGCCGCCGATACCATCATCTCGCCGGTCAATGACAGTTTTATCGATTTTGACCTTCTCGCCGAGATTGATGCTGAAACCTATGAAGTCGGCCGGCCCAGCATCTATAGCGAGATGGTCTGGGAATGCCGCAAGCGAAAGGCCGCGCTGGAAAAGCGGTCGATTGACTGGATTGTGATGCGCAACCGGATGGCGATGCTCGATGCCCGCAATAAACGCCGTGTGGGTGACGGTCTGAAAATGCTCTCCCAGCGGATCGGTTTCAGGCTAGCGCCGGGTTTCGCAGAACGTGTCATTTATCGTGAACTCTTCCCCGTCGGACTGACCCTGCTGGATCTGACCGAGGACGGTTCGACCATTCCTTTCACCATGAGCCATGTCGCAGCCCGACAGGAATTGCGCGATCTACTGATCGTGCTGAAGCTTCCGGGGCTGGAGGGCGAAGCTATTCCATTCTGACATGACGCCTTTTATTGCCGGTCTCGGCGCCCTCGCTGGATTTTTGATTTTTGCCTACTGGTTTTCGCGTCAGAAAACGCGGGATGCCGCCCGTATGGTCCGCATGCTGCTCGGGCTGGGTGCGGTGATCGCCGGGGCCGTCCTGACCTTGCGTGGTGGCGCGATTGTCGGCGGACCGATCGCGGTGTTCGGGATTGGCATACTCACCCATGTCTTCGGTCTGCGGCGTCCGCAATCCGGCACGACTGGCGACCGGGCGGGTCGGGCTTCCCCTCGAGCCCAAACCGGAATGAGCCTTGCCGAGGCGCGCGAAATTCTCGGCGTTGACCCTGATGCCAGCGAGGATGAGATACGGGCCGCGCACAAAACGCTGATGAAGAAACTTCATCCGGATACAGGGGAGGGGTCCGCCGCCCTGGCGCGCCAGGTCCAGGAAGCGCGAGATCTTCTTCTGGAGACGCTACGGGGATAGTTTCCGCGAGCGAATATCTTGCAATAAACAATTCAGGGTTGTAGTTTTTGCCCGCTAACGGCCGGGTGCAATCATGCCTTTTGATTTCATGTTCAGGCGACACGAGCGCAAGAGCCGAAACCGGCGTGTTTTGGCTGCGCCGGGGGAGTATCAAGAGGACTTGTTCGGCGAGCCGCCTTGTGACCCCGGCCAGACCAATACACGCGTGCTGAATATCGCGCGCGATCTCAGATCGCTTTCGGAGACGGCCATCGCGTCCGGTTATGATCGTTCTGCTTGCTTGATTGAGCTCGCAGCGCTGGTGCTTGAGATGGAGGATGAGCGC
>JBELMP010000117.1:0-8530 GCA_042095695.1 Maricaulis sp.
ATGCTCACCCGTGCTCTGGGCCCAGAATCGACCATGCAAATGCAGGGGCACGCGCGTATGACGACGACGCTCCTGCGCGCCTCGCGCGGCGATCTTGATCTTGCGACGGTCCAGACGTCCGGGTTCGTCCACCATGTACGGGCCTCCGATAGGACCCGTATGACTAACAGCTGCAGGTTAAAAAGGGTTTGCCATTATCGGTCGTTTGCGATGCTTTTTTCATCGGCTGGCGCGTCCGCCCGCGACGCCGGCAGGAGATGGGCGGGCATGGCTGGCGGCCGGATTTCGCGCAGGCTGGTTCGGATTGCCGGGCGGCCACGGAAAATCTCGATATCATCCAGCGGTTGATAAAGCCCCAGAACACGGTCGATCAGGCCCTCCGGGCCGCGCAGCGGAAAGAAGCTGATCTCGACCGGCAATTGATGCATTTCCATCGAGGTGGCCCGCGCCACTACAGAAGAGGGTGATGCCCCCGCCAGGGTCGACTCAAGTAGCGTCTGAATATGTGTGACGTCATGGCCTCGCCACAGGCTGAGGAAGTTCTGATCGCGGAATTCACGCTGATAGAGCTGGCATAAATACGTACCGGCCAGGCGGAAGACGTGATGCTGCGTATCGATTCGACGCAGTATGAAGACATGCCCGAGCAGGCCCGCAATGTCCTGTGGTGCGATATCACCGCGGCGCGGTGCTGCACTGCCCAGGCGCAGGGCTTGCCAATAAGTGTGCAGTGCTCGTGATTGCGCGTGGCGCATGGCGGTCTCCAATACGGGGCAGTTGCGCCGTTTCATTTCAAGAACGGGGCCATACGCGTGGTGCGCGAAACCGGATTTTTCCTGTCTCCAAAGGCGCGAACGCCTCAGACGCGAAAACCGGCCCGGGCTTTGCAGGAGAAGGCGCAAGACCAAAGGAGAAGAGGCATGCGCGTTTCAGCTCGGCACGCTTTGACCATTTCAACATTCCTGATCACGACTGCATTTGCGGCGCCGATGGCGAGTGCCGGCGGCGGCTCCGGTGGTGATCCGTGCTGCAATCCGCCGCCTCCGCCGCCGCCCAGTTGCTGTCACCATGGCGGCGGTCATTCCGTCAATGTGCCGTCAATCAATGTCCATGGTCCCAACATCAATGTCGGCGTGAATGTGCATTCCTCCGTCAATGTGAATGTCAATGCGTCGGCCAGCGCGACCGCCAATGCCAGCGCGACATCCGGTTCGAGCGCCGGCTCCGCTGCGGGTTCCGTGGTTTATGTTGGCGGCGGCAGCTATAATAACTACTCGACTGCGCCGGCTGCGACCGCGATTACCGGACTTAATGTCGTCGGTCAGCACGAGACCGAATACGAGTATTACGAAGAAGAACACACGCGTATCGTCGAGGAATGGCGTGTGGTCCGCGCGGTCTGTGTCGATGATCTGGGCACACCCCATCCGGCGTCACGTGTCGATGCGGATGAGGCAATTGCTCCGGCCTATAATGGCGAGGTCTATCGCTGCATGGCAGGCACGGCGATGCAGGTAACGATCGGTTGGCAGCAGGACGGCCAGACGGTCTGGGAGGACGCCGCGACCATCATGTGCCGCAAGGGCGAAGCTTTGCGCCACACCCCGGGCGGCGGCCTGACCTGCGACACCCAGGAGCCGCGTCGCAATTGCAATGAGCGCTCCTTGCTGCGCATGCACGGCCCGGGCGAGAAGCTCTACTTCATGCGCCGCGAAGAGACCTATACCGAACAATATCGCCGTGAAGTCGAGAGCGCGCATCTGGCGCGGTCCAATATGACATTGATGCTCGATGGCGGTGTCGGCGGCTATCGCTGATCACAAAACACCAAGTTCCACTCGCATGCTTTGAAGGCATGAACTGCCCCGGCGCACCCTGCGTCGGGGCTCTTTTTTACTTCCCCGCTTCGCTTTTCGCCTCCTGCGGGAAATCCTGAAAGCGACATCTCGCCTTAAGAAGTGTGCGAAAGGCAGTGCTGGCATCTGGTCAAGCCCGGGCCATCTGGTTAAAAGCCGGTATTGGCAGGGGTTCCAGCGGGGAGATTCCATGGCTTATGGTGTCGGCCTCACCGCCATTCTGGTGGTTTTGTGGCTAGTTCTTTCAGGGTCCTATACATTGTCCGGCGAGCATTCCGTGCTGCTGGTCATGTTTGTGGTGTCGATCGCCGCGGCCGTCTTCTTGACGTTGCGCATGCGTATTCTCGACCGTGAGACCGTCCCTCTTGCTCCCGCCATTCCGCTGCTTGCGTATTGGAGCTGGCTCGGTCGCGAAATCGTCAATGCCAATATCTCTGTGCTGCGCCTGATCATGAAACCGGAGATCGAGGTCGAGCCTCGGCTTATCCGGGTCCCGGTCGATCTGCGTTCCGGTCTCGCGCGGTGCGTCTTTGCCAATTCGATTACACTGACGCCGGGCACGGTCACCGTGGATATCGAGGAAGACGGCTTCCTCATCCACGCCCTCGATAATTCTTTCACGGCACCGGAAGGCTTCGCCGAAATGGCCGCTCGCTCCGATGCCGCGTCTGACGGGCGCCGGGAGGAAAGCTGATGCATTGGGTGAATTTTCTGATCGCACTCGGGATGGCCGGTGCGATGGCGATCATGTTGGCACGCCTGTTCGCGGGACCTACCTTGTATGACCGGGTGCTGGCCGCAAATTCCTTCGGTACCAAGACGGTGCTGTTCCTGCTGGTCTTTTCCGCCATTTCCGGCCGTCAGGACGCGATCGATATTGCCTTGCTCTACGCATTGATCAATTTCGTGGCGACAATCGCGATCCTGAAATTCTTCCGCTATCGCTCGCTGGAAATCGCTCTGGCTCAAATGTCCCTGCGACGCGCGGTTGAAGGGGAGTTCGACGAATGAGCGGCGCCGAGATTTTCGACCAGATCCGTTTCGCCCTGAGCGTCGGTGCCATGGCAACCGGTCTGTTGTTCGTTCTAGCCGGTGCGATCGGCGTTATCCGCCTGCCGGACTTTTACACGCGCATGCATGCCGCTGGCGTGACCGATACTCTGGGTGCGGAGTTGGTCATTCTCGGCCTCATGCTGCAGGCGGGCGATTGGCAAACTGTGGCCAAGCTGGCTCTGGCGGCGCTCCTGCTTTTCCTGACCAGTCCGACGGCGACCCATGCCGTGGCCAATGCCGCGCATCGTGCAGGTCAATTGCCCGACCTGTCCAAGTTCAAGCCCAAGCATCCGCGTGATGCCGGCAGCCAGGAGGCCTCGAAATGACCGGTGCCGATCTGACTCAATTCCTCGACTACACCCTGATCGCGATGCTGCTGGCGGTGGGATTTGCCATCGTAAGGCTGCGTAACCTGTTCGCGGTGGTGATGCTCACGGGCGTTTACTCACTCCTGTCTGCCGCCTGGTTTGTTTCGCTCGATGCGGTCGATGTCGCCTTCACCGAAGCCGCCGTCGGCGCCGGGATCTCAACAGTATTGATGCTGGGCGCCATGCTGTTGACGGCGCGCGAGGCCGAACCCGCCGGTGCCGGACGTCACTGGGTCGCGCTTGTCGTGGTGAGCGTAACCGGGTTCGCCCTCTTGTTCGCCATTCCCGACATGCCGGTTTATGGCGATGTCAATGCGCCGGCCAATGCCTATGTCGGCGCCGCCTATCTTGAGCGCACGCCCAATGAAATCTCGGTGCCCAATGTGGTGACTGCCGTTCTCGCCAGCTATCGCGGCTATGACACGTTCGGCGAAACCGTGGTGATTTTCACCGCAGCCCTCGGGGTTATCCTGCTGCTGGGCTTCGGCCAGCGCCGTCGCGACGAGGAGGAATAGAGATGAAAGAGCATCTGATCCTGCGCGTTGTCGCCAAGCTTCTCATACCGATGATTGTCGTCTTCGGCCTCTATGTGCAATTCCACGGCGATTACGGTCCCGGTGGCGGATTCCAGGCCGGCGTGATCGTGGCTGTCGCCGTCATTCTCTACGCGTTGATATTCGGCATGGACGAGGCCCAGCGCGCCGTACCGCCGGTCGTTGCGCGCTATGGTGCTGCGGCTGGTGTTCTGCTCTATGCCGGTGTCGGCCTGGCGACCCTGGTCCTGCCTTTCGCAGGCGAGTCCGTGAACTTCCTCGATTATGACGCCTTGCATCCTGATCAGGGCCATCACACCGGTCAGCACTACGGAATTCTGCTGGTCGAGCTCGGGGTATTGATCACCGTCGCATCGGTCATGCTGGCGATCTTCTACGCCTTTGCGGGCCGCGTGCCCGACATTCCCGAGGAGGAGTGGTAGGCATGCTCGAAACCATTCTCGAACGTTTCAACTACATTCCGATCGTCATCCTGATGATGACCGGTCTATATGTCGTGTTTGCAACCGGTAATCTGGTCAAGCGCCTGGTTGGACTGTCTCTTTTCCAGACCTCGGTCTTCCTGCTTTACGTCTCGATCGGCAAGGTCTTCGGTGGCCAGCCGCCGATCCTGGAATATGGTCATCATGAGGATGAAGGCGATTATGGCAGCGCCACCGGATATGGTGCGACCGAATATGGCGGCGACGCCGATGCAGCGGACGGGCATGGCGCTGATCACGCCGCCGATGCCAGCCATGACGCGGCCTATGATTCTGCCCATGATGCCGGTCATCATGCGGCTGAAACCCTGCTGTACTCCAATCCGCTTCCGCACGTGCTGATCCTCACGGCGATCGTCGTTGGTGTCGCCACGCTGGCCGTGGGTCTGGCCCTCGTCGTCCGCATCCGCGAGGCTTACGGCACGATCGAGGATGATGCGATCAATGCGGCGGACTATTCCCGCGAAACGGGGAGTAGCGAGTGATGGATTTCTTCGCCAATCTTCTGCCGGCCGGACTGGCGCATCATGTACCGGCCCTGATCGTCGTAATCCCGCTGATCATGGCGGCCGTTGCAGCCTTGATGCCCAATGGTCGGGCCGGCTGGGTGCTGACCATGATTACGGCCGCGATCGTAGCACTGTTCTCCCTGGTCATACTCGGACAGGTGATGACCAGCGGCCTGATCTCCTATGAGCTGGGCGGCTGGGAGCCTCCGGTTGGTATTGAGTATCGGATTGATGCGCTGAATGCGGTGCTTCTCGCACTGGTTGGCCTGATCGGTTTCCTCTGCGTCGTGTATGCGCTGCCCTCGGTTGCGGACGAGATCGAGGAGAGCAAGCAGGCGCTCTTCTACTCGGCCTTCATGGTTTGCCTGGCCGGATTGCTGGGCGTGACGATTACCGGGGATGCCTTCAATGTGTTCGTCTTCCTCGAGATTTCCTCACTGTCGACCTACACGATTATCGCCATGGGGGCAGGGCGCGACCGCCGGGCCCTGACGGCGGCTTATAACTACCTCATCCTTGGAACCATCGGTGCCACCTTCTTCGTGATCGGTGTCGGTTTCCTCTATGCGGCGACCGGCACGCTGAATATGGCGGATATTGCCCGTATCCTGCAGGAACAGGGTCATGACCGCGTCACCCAGGCCGCTTTCGCATTCATCATTGTCGGTCTGGGTCTCAAGGCGGCGATGTTCCCGCTGCATTTCTGGCTGCCCAATGCCTATGCCTTTGCGCCGAACTTCGTCACCGCCTTCCTGGCTTCCACGGCGACGAAAGTGGCGTTTTATGCGCTGATCCGCTTCGTCTTTTCCGTATTCCACCCGGATGTGCCCTTCGTGGAAATGGCCTTTACCTGGGTGTTCGCCGCGGTCGGGGTGATCGCCATGTTCGTGGCCTCTCTGCAGGCGGTCTTCCAGACCGATGCAAGGCGACTTCTGGCCTATTCCTCGGTGGCCCAGGTCGGCTATATGATGCTCGGCCTCGGCATGGGCACGGTGGCAGGCCTGTCCGCTGGCATGTTGCATCTGATCAACCACGCCTTGATGAAGGGCGCGCTGTTCATGGCGCTGGGGGCCTTCGCCCTGAATTTCGGTGTTCGCCGGGTGCAGGATCTGGCGGGTATGGGTCGGACAATGCCGGTTTCAGCGACCGCCTTCACCGCCGCTGGACTGTCCCTGGTCGGCGTCCCGCTGACGGTCGGTTTCGACAGTAAATGGTATCTCATCATCGCCGCCCTGGAACGCGGCTGGTGGTGGGCGGTTGCCGCACTCATCCTGTCGTCGCTCCTGGCACTGATCTATATTGGTCGCATGCTGGTGATTGTCTGGATGGAGACGCCGCCCGCGCATCAGGGTGCGCCGGCAGCGGCCCGGTCAACGCCCTATATGGTGCTCATTCCCACCGGCATTCTGGCCTTTGCCAATTTCTACTTCTTCTTTGACGCTACCCCTCTGGTCAATCTGGCCGAGGCGGCAGCCAATGCTGCGATGGGAGACTAGTCGATGTGGTCGCCTGAAGTCTCTCTTGCCCTGGCGCTCGTCATTCCGGCGATCGGTGGCGCCTTTGTCGCCCTCCTGGGAGACAAGCCAAACCTGCGCGAAGGCGCAACTTTGACGGCCGCAATCCTACTGGCCCTCAATGTCGCCCATCTGGTGGAAATTGCGCCCAGCAATCCGACCCTGGTCCTGGCGACCGTTGCGCCGGGCCTTGAGCTGGCCTTCAAGCTGGAGCCGCTCGGCGCGATGTTCGCCGCTGTCGCCTCCGGCCTGTGGATCGTCAATTCGCTCTATTCGATCGGCTATATGCGCGGCAATAACGAGAAGAACCAGACACGCTTCTATGTCTGTTTCTGTATTGCTATCGCTTCGGCCATGGGCGTGGCCCTGTCCGGCAATCTCCTGACGCTCTTCTTGTTCTACGAAGTGCTGTCGCTGTCGACCTACCCCCTGGTCACGCACAAGGGTGATGATAATGCCAAGCGTGGCGGCGGAATTTATCTCGCCATTCTCATGGGCACTTCCATCGGCCTGTTCCTGCCGGCCGTGATCATCACCCATTATCTGGCCGGATCGACCGATTTCACCGTGGGCGGCCTGCTCGCGATGAATGATGTCGAGCCGATGATTGCCGGCATTTTGCTGATCCTCTTCGCCTTCGGCATCGGCAAGGCGGCGCTTATGCCCGTCCACCCCTGGCTGCCCAATGCGATGGTCGCGCCGACGCCGGTGTCCGCCTTGCTGCATGCTGTGGCGGTGGTGAAGGCCGGGGTGTTCTCGATACTCAAAGTGGGGACCTATATTTTCGGACCCGGGTTGATCGCTGCGGCACCAACGTCGGAGCCTCTGGCCTGGATTGCGGCGATTTCCATCGTGCTCGCCTCCGTGGTGGCGATCACCAAGGATAATCTGAAGGCCCGGCTGGCATTCTCGACCGTCTCCCAGCTTTCCTATGTGACCCTCGGCGTGATGCTGGCCTCGCCCCTCGCCATGCTGGGCGGCGCCTTGCAGATCGTGATGCATGCCTGGGGCAAGATCACCCTCTTCATGAGTGCCGGCGCGATTTATACCGCGACCAAGAAGACCGAGATCTCGCAGATGAAAGGTCTCGGCCGATACATGCCCTGGCTGTTCATCGCCTATACGGTTGGCGCCCTGTCCATTATCGGCCTGCCGCCGCTCGGCGGGTCCTGGCCGAAACTCTTCCTGATGCAGGGGGCGTTTGAGTCCGGGCATGCAATCCTGATTGTCGCCCTGATCGCCTCATCCATCCTCAATGTGGCCTATCTTCTGCCGCTGTCGGCGCAAGGCTTCTTTGGCAAGGCTGACGAGGCCGGGCTGAAGAAACAGCCACCAGCTCTGGTCATTCTGCCGCCGGTCATCACCGCAGCGGGCGTGGTCATTCTTTTCTTCCTCATCGGACCGCTGCGCGATTATCTCGAGCCGGTCTTCATGCCGATGACAAGCGCGGGGTCCGCACAATGAGCGATCCGGTAAACAAGAAGGACGAACTCGTCCATCCCATGGCCAAGGCCTTTCTCTGGCTTGATGCCAAATGGCTGAAATCCTCGATGATCTGGGTCTTCGGTTTGCTCACCCTGGTGTTTATCGCCGCGGATTTCCTGCGCGAGCGGCATGACTATATCTCGCTGGCAGAGATCCCCGGCTTCTATGCCTATTGGGGATTTGGCGCCTTTGTCCTGGCTGTGATGATCGGCTGGATCCTGGTGCGCGGCCTGCTCGGACGGGACGAGAATTACTGGGATGAGGGGGGCGATCATGATTGATTTCCTGCACATCGAGGCCCTCACGCATGTATCGCCGGCCTGGCCCGTTATTATCGCGGGTCTGATTGCCGCTTTGGTTCCGAACCATATCGTGCGCAAAAGCCTGGCACTTGGCGCCCCTGTTCTGGCCCTGTTTCTCTGGTTCAATCCGGAGACGATTGGCAATTACGGCATTATCCAATTCGGCGGTTTCACGCTTGAAACCTTCCGTTATGACAATCTGTCCCGGATCTGGTCCTTCGTCTTTATTCTCGCGGCCTTCATCAACGGGCTTTACGGGCTGCATGAACGCGATCGTCTGGCTGACGCGGCAGGCTTGATCTATGCGGGTGCCGGGCTCGGGGCTGTCTTCGCCGGCGATTTCCTGACCCTGTTTATCTTCTGGGAGCTGACCGCGATTTCTTCGGTCTTCCTGATCTGGGGCTCGC
>JBELMP010000118.1:0-8449 GCA_042095695.1 Maricaulis sp.
GTCCAGGATCAGGACTTCCGGATTTTTCAGGATTGCCCGGGCCACGCCAACACGCTGTTTTTCGCCCCCGGAGAGCTTCAGGCCACGCTCGCCGACCTTGGTATCGAGGCCATCGGGCAGAGCCCGCACAAACGCGCCCAGCTGAGCGCGCTCGACAGCATCCCAGACGGTCGCCTCATCGGCACCGGGCTGCCCATAGATGACATTGGCGCGAAGCGTATCATTGAAGAGGACGACATCCTGCGGCACCAGGCCGAGCGCATCACGCAGGCTGGTCTGACTGACATCGGTCAGTGCCTGATCATCCAGCAGAACCTGGCCGCTCTCAGGGTCGTAAAAGCGGAAGAGCAGTTTGAGCATGGTCGACTTGCCGGCCCCGGAGGGACCGCAAAGTCCTACGAAACTGCCCGGAGCGATATCCAGGCTGACCTCTTCGACCGAGCGCGAACGCCCATCATGGGTAAAACTGACATTATCGAAGCGAACAGCACCGCCCTTTAGCTCTATCTCCGGCGCATCGGGCTTGTCCGCGACGTCGGGCTGGATCGCCAGGGTGTCGAACAGACGCTCCATATCCACCGCACCCTGTTTGATCTCGCGATAGGCCCAGCCGAGAATGTTCAGGGGCTGATAGATATTCATCAGGATCAGCGTCACGGCCGCGACATCGCCCGGCTGCAACACCCCGGTCCAGGCCTTCCAGCCGGCAAGCAGCGCCATGGCCAGCAGGCCTGCATTCATGATGAAAGCCTGCACACCATTGAGCAGAGCAAGCGAGGACTGCGAGCGCACCGCCGCCCCGGCATAACGCTGAAGCGCGGCATCATAGGCATGGGTTTCCCGCGCTTCGGCGGCAAAGGCTTTGACCGTCTCGAAATTGATCAAAGTATCCACGGCGCGCGCATTGGCTTCATTATCCGCCTCATTCATGCGGCGACGGATCCGGACACGCCATTCGGTCACTGACCAGGTAAGCGCCATATAGCTGACCACGGTCACCGAGGCGATGACGGCGAATTCCCAGCCATAATTCAGGCTCAGCACGCCGGCCGCCAGCACCAGCTCGAACAGGGTCGGCGCGATGTTGAAGACCAGGAAGCGCATCAGGAAATCCACGGCCCGGGCACCGCGATCAATAATCCGATTGAGCGCGCCGGTTCGCTTGGTCTGGTGATAGGCCAGCGACAGCCCCTGGACATGACCAAAGGCTCGCACCTGGGTCAGGCGCTGGGCATCCTGGCTGACCGGAGCGAACATACCGTCGCGCAATTGCGGCGCCGCCGCAGAGATAAAGCGCGCACCCGCATAGGCCAGGAAGGCAAGGATAAAGAGCGAAGCTGCGCCCGCGACCGCATCCCCGGCTTCGCGCGCAGAAATCGCGTTGATCCCGTCGCCGAAAAAGACCGGGGCGCTCACCGCGAAGACTTTGGCCATTATCGTCAGGGCCAGCGCGACGCCCATACGAAATCGCCAGCGACGCATTTCGGGCGAGGCAAGCAAGCCGAACAAGCGCCACATGGCGGTACCAAGCGAACCTTGCGGCGCGGCTTGGGCGTCTTCTTCACTATCGGGCTGGGACGGTTTCATCGCGCCCAGAGATAGGGGCGATGCCCGGCCAGCGCCAGTGCAATCGCCGTTTTTTCTCTTTGTCGGTCGCCGGCGGGCGGTTTAACCGCCCTGGGGCGCTTGCGTGTCGGGCGCCGTGAAGACCTGGCCGGGATAGATCAGGTTCGGATCACGAATCTGTTCCCGATTGGCCTCATAGATGACCGTGTACTGGACACCCTGACCATAAAGCCGCCGTGCCAGACGCCAGAGCGAATTGCCCGGCTGCACAACGACACTGTCGGGTCCCAGATCCAGCGCTTCGGGTGCCACACGCTCGAAAGGCAGGGCGATGACCGCGGTCACCAGCCCGTCGGCCGTAACCTGATCGACCTGGAGGTCATAGACCCCTGGCGCCAGCAAGGCTCCCGCCTGCAAATCCCAACGACCATCGCTGCCAACCGCAACTTCACCGACCAGTGCGCTATTGGCGAATATTCGAACCGTGGTCCCGGTATCTGCACGGCCGGAGAAAATCACCGTGCCGGTCTCGTCATAATCAATCGTCTCGAGGACGAGCGATCCCATTTCGCTATCGGCACAGGACGGACACTGCCAGACGCGACTGGCCTCACCGGGACGCCCGACAATCACCAGCGGCGTCGGCCCCGGAATTTCAGGGATGGACACCACGACCACCTGCTCGGAGCGCAGCTCACGGCCGGACGCCGTCCGCATCAGAAGCCCCAGCTGGATTGCACCGGCCGGGAGCGGCTCGTCGACTATGATCACCCACTCGCCGCGCTCATTGACCGGCATCTCATCGGTACGCTGGCCATCATGCTCAAAGCGGATGGGCACGTCGTCAGCCAGGACCTGGATCACCGCGCCGGGCTCTCCGCGTCCGGCCATGACCGCTGAGCCGCGCGGATCGACACGAACAATGTCGAATACCGGCGGTGCAATCAGGATGGCTGTCTCATCTCCGGACACAAATTCCGGTGTATCGAGCGTTTCGGCGACCTCCGGCGTAGCAGGCAGGTCAACAGGATCAGACCCGGGTCTGAACACGATAAAGGCGAGCGCCGCCGCGATAGCGAGCACAGCCAGGACTGCAGCGATGATAAACGACCGCGTTGCGGTCATGCTGGCCTCCAATGTTTCGAGCCGGTGGGCGTTACTGCATACAGATCAGACGATATGCAATGCAATCCTCGCGCCGAGGGCTCAGGGCGAATACCATCCCCTTCCAAGAATGCAAACTAGGGCGGTGCTTCCATGGCGAAAGTAAGGTCGATCGGTGTCTTTTGCGGTTCACGACATGGTGATCGCGCGAGCTATAAATTTGCCGCTGAAGCTGTCGGTCAATCTATGGCCAGAGCCAATGCCCGACTGGTCTATGGCGGCGGGGATGTCGGACTTATGGGCGTCGCTGCCTCGGCCGCTGCAGCGCTGAGCGGCGAAGTCCTGGGGATCATACCCGGCTTCCTGATCGCGCGCGAAGGGCATCTGGACGGTGTCGATATCCGGATCGTCGAAACCATGTCCGAACGCAAATCGCAGCTGATCGCCGAATCAGATGCTTTCATCATCTTGCCCGGCGGCACCGGGACGCTTGAAGAAGTATTCGATGTTGTTTCGCGCCAGCAATTGGGTCTGCATGACAAACCCATGGCCTTCCTCGATATCGACGGCTTCTGGCAGCCCTTGCTGACCTTGATCAATCATACTGTTGATGAAGGCTTCTCGCCGCAATCCATCGCGGATCACATGATGCTGGAAGCCGATCCGGACAGGGCAGTCAGGCGCCTGCTCAACGCGATCACAGAGGCCTAGCCCGACGCGCCGAGCAGTCGCGCCAGGGCTTGCTCGCGACCGATAAGCGGCAGAAGCACCGCCATCTCCGGACCGCGCGGTTGGCCGGTCAGCGCGTGGCGAAGCGGCATGAACAGCCCCTTGCCCTTGCGCCCGGTCGAGGATTTGAGCGCATTCGTCCACGCCCCCCAACTGGCCTCGGTCAGTTCACCCTCCGGCAGCGCCTCTGCTGCAGCGGTAATAAAGTCGGCATCATCGGGCTCAATAACGGGCGTGACCGGTCCATTGACCAGGGCCGCCCAGTCCCGGGCATCGCGCAGACGCTCCAGATTGGGGCGCACAGCCGACCAGAAGGCTTCGCCGGCATCCGCCTGGATGGCGGCAAGGCGCGGCTCTATGGCGGCATATTGCGTTTCATGCAGGATTTTTGCATTGAGGCGCGCAAGCTCCTCCTCATCAAAGCGAGCGGGGGATCGAGTCAGCTTGGTCAGCGAGAAACCATCCAGAAGCGCCTCAAGCGATTGGAAGGGCTCAACCGGGTCTGACGTGCCAATCCGTCCGAGCAGCGAATTCACCGCCATCGCCTCGAAGCCTTCCGACTCCCGAAGGTCCTCCATCGACAGCGAACCCAGGCGTTTGGACAGCTTTCCGCCATCTGCACCGACCAGCAGCGCCTGGTGGCCAAAGGCCGGGGCCTTGCCGCCCAGGGCCTCAAAGATCTCGATCTGGGCGCCGGAATTCGTCGTGTGATCTTCGCCACGGATGATGTGTGTGATCGCCGCATCGATATCATCGCAGACCGACGGCAGGGTGTAGAGATAGGAGCCGTCCTCGCGGATCAGGATCGGATCTGAGAGCGACGAGGTCTCGATCGATACCGGACCGCGCACCATGTCCTCCCACTGGACCGCGTTGCCGGACAGTTTGAAGCGCCAGTGAGGCTTGCGACCCTCGGCTTCCAGCTTCGCCTTGTCTTCATCGGTCAGATCCAATGCGGCACGGTCATAAACAGGCGGACGACCATTGGCCATTTGCAGACGACGCTTGCGGTCCAGCTCATCGCCGGTCTCGTAGCACGCATAGAGCAGCCCCTTGGCCTTGAGGTCCTCGGCAGCCGCATTGTAGCGGTCGAAACGCTCGGACTGTTTGAATGTCTCGTCCCAGTTGAGGCCCAGCCACGTCAGATCGGTGCGGATACCGTCCTCATAGGCCGGCGTCGAGCGCTCCAGGTCCGTATCGTCAATACGCAAGACGAATACCCCGCCGGCCTGTCGCGCGAAGAGATAGTTGAACAACGCGGTGCGCACATTGCCGACATGGAGCTTGCCGGTCGGGCTGGGAGCAAAACGGACTTTGGTCATGGATTTTGGCCTGCAATCAGAAGAGGCCGTGGCTTACTCCGCGTGGAGACGAAGGGCAAGCGGAGGGGTTAGTTGGGCCGCCCGGCCATGATCCAGTAGGTCAGACCGCCCATGGCGCCGCTCAGCGCTGCGAAGCCCGTACGCGCGATCCCCTCCCCGCCCGCCATGATGGGCAGGCCGAAGATTTGAGCGAGGACCGCGCCGAGCATGGCGCATAACAACATGTCCGCCGTGCCACGGTGCAGACCGGTTTCCCTGAGAAGAATCACAATCAACGGGACAGGGACGGCCGTCAGGAAGGCGATGAGCCCGACAAGTCCCGCCGCTTGAGGCAGTCGCTGAACCATGCTGGCCAGAAAGATCTCGGCATTGATCATGCCGCCGGCCAGGTCGAGCACGCCCATCGCCCAGTAGACCGTCAGCGCCGCAGCAATACAGCCGGACATCCAGGCCAGGGCTGATTGCAGCAATCCGGTCGCCCGGCGCGCGGTATCTTCGACGATTTCGATGTCTCTCGCTCCGATATTTGCTGTCAGCGCAGTCATGATACGGGCCTCCTTCAACCCGGTTTCGCAGTCACGAACCACTCAAATTCCCGTCATTGCGGACGGCCGGCAACCAGCCAGTAGGTGAGACCGCCAACCGCTCCGGCTAATGCAAAGACAAGTGTGACACCCCAGGCTTGGCTCGCGGTCGGATTGCTCATCATTTCGATCAGCATGCCGCCCATAATCGCGCCGAGGACCAGGTCAGCGAAACCGCGATGAAGGCGCAGAAATTTCGCGAGGAGTACCAGTACGGGCCAGGGCAGAGCGGTCATGGCGGCGACAAAAACCGCGACGAAAAGGGCCATCGGAATAATCGCCAGCGCCCCGCTTATGCCATCGATGGCAGCACGCCCCTCCTCTACCAGGGCGAAGATCGCGACGGCCAAGGTCAGGCTGAATGCCGCCGCCATCACCGCCGCCAACCACGCGCCGATGGCGCGCGCGATGCCCGCCAGCGGGTTGTACCGGCGCTCTGCGCCAAGCGGGATAAGAGCGTTTTCCATGACAGCCTCCATTTAGTAATTTCTGTCATGACAGAAATTACTAAATCTACGGAGTTACGCGATGTGGCGCGGTGACGCAGACCTTATCCCGGCCTGGACGGGCCGTGATACAACACCGGCGCTGTTTGACATTGTGGACGTCACAGGTGATTTCGCGACCTGCTGCAAGTGTCGTCGTCCTAGCCGTAGCCGTAGCCGTAGCCGTAGCCGTAGCCATAGTTGTAGTCGTAGTCGGAGGCGTTTCACCGGTATTTTTATTCATTCCGATGAATGACCGCCGAGGCTACTTGCTGGCGCGGAACCGGTTGGTAATCGGATAACGGCGGTCGCGTCCGAAATTCTTGCGGCCGATTTTGACACCGGGCGGCGCCTGTCGCCGCTTGTACTCGGCGCGATAGAGCAGATTCTCGATCCGGCGCACCGTCTCGGCATCATGCCCCTCCGCCAGCAATTCATCGGCGCCTCGCTCATCCTCAATCAATGCATACAGGATCGCGTCGAGCACGTCATAGGGCGGCAGGCTGTCCTGGTCTTTTTGATCTTCACGCAATTCCGCGCTGGGCGGTTTGGTAATGATCCGCTCCGGAATGACTTCGCCAACCGGACCCTGGCCGACCGGATCGGGCTGGTCATTGCGCCAGCGGCACAATTGGAACACCTCGGTCTTGTAGATATCCTTGAGGGCGTTGTAGCCGCCATTCATATCGCCATAGAGGGTGGCATAACCCACGGCCATTTCCGACTTGTTTCCCGTTGACAGCACCATCGGGCCGAACTTGTTCGACAATGCCATCAAAAGCACGCCCCGGGCCCGGGACTGGATGTTTTCTTCAGCCTCATTGGGCGCCATGCCCTTGAAGCTTGGCGCGAGAATTTCATTGAAACTTTCGATCGTTGGCTCGACATCGATAATGTCATAGCGAACGCCGAGACGATCCGCGCACTCCTTCGCGTCCTCGAGGGAGTCCGCCGAGGTATAGCGGGACGGCATCATCACCGCCCAGACCTTGTCCGGGCCGAGCGCGTCGGCGGCGATCGCCGCACTGATCGCACTATCCACCCCGCCTGACATGCCGAGAACCACGCCGGAGAAACCGTTCTTGCGCACATAATCACCGAGCGCGCGGCACATGGCTTTCCAATCCCCTTCGAGGCCGGTGATGACCGGATCGCGGCGCGCATTCTGGGTAGACCACCCGGTCTCGCCGCGAACCCAGTCGAAACTATCCAGACATTCCTCAAAGGCGGGAAGGCGCTGAACCTCCCTGCCGGAACTGTCCCAGATGAAGCTGGCCCCGTCGAATACCAGCTCGTCCTGACCGCCGATCTGATTAATGAAGATCAGGCCCTTATCGCCAGTCCAGGTGTTGAACCAGGTCGCGAAAGCGGCGCGGCGTTCGTCTTCGATTGACCTGCGCCAGGGCGACCCATTGATGGAAATGAAAAAGTCCGCCCCCTGCGCGATCAGTGCCTCCGGCGCTGTCGGCAACCAGATATCCTCGCAGATGGGCAGACCGATTTTCAGCCCGCGCCATTTGACGATCTCCGGTACCGGCCCCGCGCTGAAAACTCGCTTCTCATCGAACACCGCATAATTCGGCAATTCATATTTGAAGCGAAGCGCGACCAGCTGCCCGGCATCGATCAGCGCAACCGCATTAAAGAGCTGGTGATTTTGCCGCCACGGCAATCCGATCAGGATGGCAGGACCGTGACGCGTCTCGGCCTGAAGCGTTTCGAGTGCCGCACGGCAGGCATCGATGGCCGCCGGCTTCAAGACCAGGTCTTCTGGCGGATAGCCGATCAGGAAGAGTTCGGGAAAGATGATGAGATCCGCGTCGCGAGCGCGCGCGTCAGCGTGGGCGGCGCGCGCCTTGGCGAGATTGCCCGCAATATCCCCGACAACCGGGTTGAGCTGGGCCGAAACAATCTTGAGACGATCCGTCATGCTCGCGACTTAGCCCCGAGGTGCAGGCTTCGCAAGGCCTAGCGTCCGTAAACCCGCGCGCCATCAATCGCCCGCGCCGCATCCAGCGCGCGCAATCCGGCAATGCCCGGCACTGCAACCGGTGCCCCGTCAATGACAGAGGCAAGGAAGGCCTTCACATTTGCGCCAAGGGAATCGCGGGCCGCATCGCTATCGGCGAAGTCGGGGTCGAGATCATAGGGCGTTTGATTGTCAAAGGTCTTGGCGATGAAATCGATATCCAGCGTGCCCGTTTCGTACTCGACATGCATTTTCCGGTCGCGCTCGGGGTGAACCCGGCTGGAGATCAATTCCGCCACACAGCCATTCTCAAACGTGATGACCGCCTTGGCGATATCGGGAGAGCCGAATCGACCTTCATCGACCTCGCCTTCGACGGAGGTCACGGCTGCACCGGCAAGCGCAATCGCCAGATCAAGATCATGCACCATCAAATCCAGGGTTACGGATACATCCAGATTGCGATCGGACGCTGGCCCCATGCGGCGCGCGATGATCTTCTTCGGCGCGTCCGGTACTTGCAGCAAGCCCATGGCCTGGAAAACGAAGCGCTCCTGGTGCCCGACCTGGAGCACGACATCGCGCGAAGATGCCAGAGCAACGAGTTCCCGCGCCTCTTCGACCGTGGATGCGATCGGCTTTTCCACCAGCACATGCTTGCCCGCCAACAGCGCCGCTTCGGCGAGCGCG
>JBELMP010000119.1:0-8491 GCA_042095695.1 Maricaulis sp.
CCGTATGGGCGTGGAAGTTCGAGTCTTCTCCTGGGCACCATTCTCCTAGATCAAACCTACGTATTTTGTCGTTGAACGCAGACAAGCCTCTTGTCAGCGCGCCAGGCTAAACGGGTTGCTTGGACCGCAGGAACAGGAATAGTCCTAGCGCCGCCATAGTTATCTCGGATGCGAGGAGCGGAATGATCGAAGCCGGTGCAGGGCCGGCAAGGATGAGGCTGACCAGGCGTCCCAAGGCGGCGCCGGCCATGAACAAGGTCGTGAACCCGACAATATCGCGGCGTCGACGCTCATCGAAAACGCCAAGCAGGAAGAGTCCGGCGGACGCCAGGAACACGCCCCCATATGCGGATCTCAGCATGCTATCCATGCCTGCACTCCCGGTTTCCAGGCCATAGCGTGCGAGCAGTAGATTGGGATCTGCCAAATAGGCCAATCCGACAAAGCCGATCGCGATCGCGTTCAGCGCAAGATAGATACGGGACATCATTCACTTCCTTGTTTATCAGCCACGCTTCGAGGACCGTCATTCCAGACCAGAGCCGGCGCTGTTGACGCCCTGTCCATTCGTATTTCGTTGAGTTCCATAACCGCGCCGTCCGGCCGCGCCGGCCATAAACGGCGCAGCGCATCCCCGGTTGCAGCATCCAACAGGCGCGTCGAGGGACCATCAGGATGGGCCACCCAGCGATCACCCCATTGAGCCAGTGCGATAATAACCGGCGCCAGTTCGCGCCCGCCCTGGGTCAGAACGTATTCCTCAAAGCGAGACCCGTCCGCTGCCGGAACCTTCTCAAGAATGCCGGCATCGACCAGATCGGAGAGACGGGCGGACAGGGTATTCTTGGCGACGCCCAGCGACGCTTCAAAATGCTTGAATCGGCGCGCGCCCATCATCGCGTCCCGGATGATCAGCAGGGACCACCAGGACCCGACGCAGTCGAGTGCGCGGGCGATGGAGCACCGCATATGATCGAAGGATTTGGGCTACACGAATTGACCCCTGGGTCTTTGGTTTAATAATTATACTAACAGATAGGTCTAATAATGCAACCATGGCGCCGAAAATAACGCCCGGCTGAGCAAGCTCAGCCGGGCGCGGATCGCATCTCAATGTCGGTAAAGATGCGAGGGGGTCACTGCGACCAATTCTAGGAATCGGTCATCCTTTGCGGCGCAAGCTGCTGGAACTGGAAGACCCCATCCGCCCCGGGACGGAATTGAGCCTGGCACTGATCGGTCGCAGTGCTGGTGAACGGGCAATCGAAATTCGTCCGCTCGGTCCGCAGCGCAATCATCAGCGCGCCATTTTCCGGCACATCGAATTCGCAACGGCCATCGGTAACATCGCTGACGACAATCCGCCCGGTATCGCGGATGCCCCGCCCCCGTTCGCGTGAATTGATCAGATCGCCGTCGGACTGGCGCATCTGGCAGGACACGGTCCATCCGCGCTCGCCATAAATTTCCAGTATAGCCGTGTCACGCGACCCGGTTTGTGCATGTGCCATGCCGGCGAAGAACACTGCGCCAGCGAGGGATGCGGCGAACATGGTGTTCTGGTTTTTCATGATTCACCCTCCTTGATTGTGAACATGTGTCGTTGATTTATGACACTTATGTTACATTACCATTCGGCACATGTAAACTCCGCATACTGCATATTTTTTTCCTTCTTGAATTTATTTAATTAACTGAATTATAGGAGGTTTGGTGATTTATTTTGGGCTTTTGGAAAACTTCATAACGAATTTTTGCAAATCACTGTCATATTTCTTTTGCTTTTTGTCCCAGCCGTTGGCTAGCAGAATGTCGTGCATTGGTGACAGGCGGATTGCTCCAGCGCGCTCTCGGGGTTAGGACCCTGAGGACAGCAAGGATTGACTATGACCGTACACTACCACCGGGGCGACTTGCCCGCTGATCTGGATCTGGGCCCGCTCATCGCCATCGACACCGAGACCCAAGGCCTCTCGCTCATTCGCGATAAATTGTGTGTCGTCCAGCTTTCTGCTGGCGATGGCGACGCGCATATCGTGCAGATGGATCGAAAATCCTATGATTGCCCGAACCTGAAAACCCTGCTCGCGGACCCCCGGGTGGAGAAGATCCTTCACTTCGCACGTTTCGATGTTGCGATGATCAAAGCCCATCTTGGCATCAAACTGGCGCCGGTCTTCTGCACGAAAATCGCGTCCAAACTTGTTCGCACCTATACCGACCGACATGGCCTAAAGGATGTGACCCGCGAACTCGTCGGCGCAGACATGAACAAGCAGCAGCAGAGTTCGGACTGGGGAGCGGACACACTCAGCCAGGCCCAGCTGGACTATGCGGCCTCTGATGTGCTGCATCTGCACGCCCTGCGGGCGAAGCTGACCGAAATGCTTGAGCGTGAAAACCGAATGGCCATGGCCAAGGCCTGTTTCGACTTTTTGCCGACCCGTGCGGATCTCGATCTCGCCGGCTGGGCAGAAACCGACATTTTTGCGCATTCATAACGCATACGGCCTTGAAATAGCCTGTAAAGGCTGATTTGAGGAAGCGGAGATCAATCCAGCCCCAGGCGCGTAACATATAATGAGTACAGCCATGACAGCTGGCCTCGAAGCCCTGAAGCCAACTGCCCCCGGCAGCTGGGAGCCCAGGCGCGTGCTGACCTTGTCGGCCGCGCGGCGGCGAACCGCCTTCATCCGTAGCCTGCGGTTTGCCTTTATCGGTACAGCGGTCCTGATCGTTGCAACGGTGTTGATTCAGCTCATTCTCAGCAATCTGCAGCCCCCTGCAGGACCGCAGGAAGCGGTCGGCACGGATGTCAGAATGATCAATCCACGCTTTTCCGGCCGCGATCAAAACCTCACCCCTTACCTGCTGACCGCGGACTCAGCCGTCCGGCGCCGGGAAAGCGAAGACGGGCTGACGGACTTGGACCGCCCGCAACTGTCCTATGACTTCCTCGCGGAAGCCGCGGAGGGTTCGAGCGTACTTGCCGATCTTGGCGTCTATGATCCGACAAACCGCATTCTAGACCTCAATACCAATGTGAATTTCGCGACCGATACGGGTTATGATTTTGCAACCAGTCATTCGCGGATCTACCTGCGGGATGAACGTGTTGTCGGCGATGAACCTGTGTTGGGAACAGGACCGATGGGACGCATTCGTTCGGACAGGTTCGAGATACGAGATGGCGGTAATCATGTGATTTTCGCGGGACGGGTATCCGCACGTATCGTACAAGACAGAACGCAGACCGGTGACCCGGCGGGAGAGAATTGATGCGTATCCGTGACCTGATGATGATCCTCATACTTGGTCTGATCACTGCCAGCCCGGCAGTCGCGCAGATCGGGGATTCGAGCCAGCCCATGGATATCGAAGCCGATCATGTGGATGTTCTTGATGCTGAAAAAACGATCATCTGGCGCGGCAATGTTCACGCCGTCCAGGGTGATTCAAGCCTGCATGCGGCGCGCATTGAAGTCTATTATACGGGGACACCGGATAATACTGGCTGGGGCGATATCGATCGCATCGAAGCCTTCGAGGACGTCCTCTATGTCACGCCGACACAAAGAGCGCGCGGCGATCGCGGCCTCTACCTGCTTGAGGATGAAACCATCACGCTGACCGGCGAAGTCTGGATCACCCAGGGCGAGAACACGATTGCCGCGAACCGGTTTGTCACTGATCTCGTGACCGGCAATTCGAGCTTCGGGCAGGCTGGTGATGGCGAGCGCGTCCGGATGGTGCTCATCCAGGAAGAGGACGAAGACATCGCCGATGGCGCAGATGATTCGCCAAGCGATGGCGAAGAGGGGTAATTCGCTGCCATGGCTGTGACAGACACGCGGACAGAAACTACACCCGCCGAGCGCACGTCCGGCAGCGGCCTTGTCGTGGACAAGATTGGCAAGGCCTATGCGAAACGCCCTGTGGTGAAAGGCGTGTCCACATCGCTGGAGCGCGGCGAAGTGGTCGGCCTACTCGGCCCGAACGGCGCCGGTAAAACCACATGCTTCTACATGATCACCGGCCTGGTCGAGGCCGATTACGGACGCATTCTGCTCGATGGCGAGGATATTACGCGGCTGCCCATGTATCAGCGCGCGCGCCTCGGGATTGGTTACCTGCCGCAGGAAAAATCCATCTTCCATGGCATGAGCGTCGAGGAGAACATCCTCGCCGTCGCGGAGATCGTTGAACCCGACAAGACCAAGCGGTCTGAACTGGTCGAGCAATTGCTGGAAGAACTGCGGATTTCTCACCTCCGCGGCGCACGCGCGCCCTCGCTGTCAGGCGGGGAGCGACGCCGGGTCGAAATCGCCCGGGCCCTGGCAACGCGGCCCTCCTTCATGTTGCTCGATGAACCCTTCGCCGGCATCGACCCGCTGGCCATTGCTGACATTCGTGAATTGATCAGATTTCTGAAGGACCGCGGCATCGGGATTTTGATCACTGATCATAACGTCCGGGAAACACTGGAGATTACGGATCGCGCGACGATCATTTATGAAGGCGAGGTCCTTTTCGAAGGGACGCCGGATGCCATTCGGTCTGATCCAGATGTGAAGCGCGTTTATCTCGGAGAAAGCTTTTCCTGATTAACCTCTGCCCTGAGCTTGCAAGAAACTTACCAAGCAGAGGTGTTCATGGCTGGATTGATGCAAAAGCTGGATATGCGCCAGGGCCAGTCCCTGGTGATGACGCCCCAGCTGCAACAAGCCATCAAACTACTCCAACTCTCCAATGTGGAGCTGGCCGAATTCGTCGAGGGCGAACTCGAACGCAATCCGCTTCTGGAACGGGATGAGAGCGCGGAAGCGCCCGAGAGCCAGCGCGCTGAAGGCGAAGGCGAACCGCGCGAGCTGGAACTCTCCGCCCCGTCAGCCGCCGCTTCGGATTCGCTAGATGCCGATAGCGACATGATCAATACCGATGATTCGCGCTCTGACATGATGGGCAGCGATGCCGCGCCGGCTGCGGATGCGGTGGGCGCAGGCGCGTCCAACTGGACACCGTCCAGCGGCGGCGGTGGCGGTGGTAGCGATGAAGACTATGATGCCATCGCCAACTCCACCCGCGAAATCTCCCTTGCAGAACATCTGCATGACCAGCTAGCCACCGCGACCGGCGATCCGATTGACCGGATGATTGGCGCACACCTGATCGATCTCGCGGATGAAGATGGCTATCTGCGCACGGATATCGAAGAAGTCTCGACCCGCCTCGGTCTCGAGCGGGCTCGCGTTGAAGCGGTGCTGGAGCTAACGCAGTCCTTCGAACCTGCGGGCGTCATGGCGCGTGACCTCGGCGAATGCCTGGCTTTGCAATTGCGTGAGAAAGACCGTCTCGATCCAGCGATGGCCACGCTTCTGGACAATCTGGAGCGGCTGGCAAAGCATGACTATGAAGTCCTGAAGGAGTTGTGCGGGGTCGACGGCGAGGACCTGCAGGACATGATCCTCGAGATTCGCGATCTGACGCCCAAGCCGGGCCTGGCCTTCGGTGGTGATTCCGCCCGGGCGGTCGAGCCTGACGTGTTCATCCGCCAGTCGCCGGACGGAGGTTGGCATGTCGAGCTGAACTCGGAAACCCTGCCCCGGGTGCTGGTGAATAATCGCTATTACAACGAGATCCACGCATCGGCGCGGACTGAGACCGAGAAAACCTTTATTACCGAATGCGGACAAAATGCGAGTTGGCTGATCAAAAGCCTCGACCAGCGCGCCCGGACCATCCTCAAAGTCGCCAGCGAGATTGTGCGACAGCAGGACCTTTTCCTGGCTCATGGCGTCGCCTATCTTCGCCCGCTCAACCTGAAGACGGTTGCAGACGCAATAGGCATGCACGAATCCACCGTCAGCCGGGTTACATCGAACAAATTCGTATCAACGCCGCGCGGCATGTTTGAGCTGAAGTATTTCTTTACCTCGGCCATCCCCTCGGCCGGTGGCGGCGAAGCGCATTCTGCAGAAGCTGTCCGGTACCGGATCAAAACCCTGATTTCGCAGGAAACGGCCGACGGCGTGTTATCCGATGACAAGATCGTGGATATTTTGCGCGCTGAGGGGATTGAAATTGCCCGCCGGACTGTGGCCAAATACCGGGAGGCGCTCAACATCCCTTCCTCGGTCCAGCGCCGTCGCATTCTAAAGCGCGCCGGGTAGGGAACGCGAAATCGCGTGCGCCTGCGTGGGCTTGCTGCGTCAATTCAGCCAATGAGTGGGTCATCAAGGATTCGGTCATTGACTCTCTGCCCCCCACGCGAATAGGTTCCGCCCGCTTTCCGAAGAGGGGCGGATCGCAAGGTGAACGCCTCACAGGCTGGTGAATGGCCAGCGGGAAGGAGCTCATGCATACTCAAGTTGTCAGCAAAGGCATCGACGTTAGCGACGCCCTGAGAGAACAGATTTTGGGGCGCGTCGAGGATGGCGTGTCGAAATATTTCAATCGCCCGGGCGAATGCTATGTCGCAATCGCGCGCGAGGGTGTCGGCTTTCGGGTCGATTGCTCGCTGCATCTTCCGTCAGGAATGATGTTGCAGGCCCATGGCGAAGCCGACGATGCCTATAAGGCTGCGGATGAAACCATGATCCGCCTGGAGAAGCGGCTGCGTCGTTATAAGCGCAAGCTGAAGAACCATCATGCGGATCACAAGGCGCCGTTGCCGGCCGAAGCGCTGCCCTTCGTTGTCTTGAAGGGCGCGCGGGACACGTGGAATGAGGATGAGGATGAGAGCACTGACAGTGCTGAGGATGCACCGGAACCCATCGTAATCGCGGAAAAGCCCGGCGAGATGCGCACCATGACCGTGGGCATGGCCTCACTGGAACTCGATGCCGCAGATTCGCCTTTTATTATCTTCAAGAATGCAGCCAACGGGAGTCTGAACATCGTGTACAGACGCCCTGACGGAAATATCGGCTGGGTCGACCCGTCCCGCGCGGAAACCGCCCAGCCTGCCTAGAGGTCTGAAACGTACATTATGGCGTTAAGCGATTTGATTCCCGGCAATGGGGTCACCGTTGAACTCGGTGCTTCAAGCCGCAAGCAAGTCTTGCAATCCATTTCCGAGCTGGCAGCGGCCACGACGGGACTGAATGCACGTGTGATTTTTGACGCCGTGCTTCAGCGTGAACGGCTCGGCTCTACCGGTGTTGGCCAGGGCGTGGCGATCCCGCATGCCCGCCTGCCGGGCATTGATCGTGTCCAGGGTGTATTCGTGCGACTTCGGGCTCCTGTCGATTTTGAATCCATCGATGGCCGCCCTGCCGACCTGATATTCCTGCTGCTGGCCCCGGAAGGATCCGGCGCTGAACATCTCAAGGCGCTGGCCCGCGTCTCCCGCCTGTTCCGGCGTGAAGATATCCGGCAACGCCTGCGCGCAGCACCGGATGCGGATGCCATTCTTGCCGTACTCGCCGGCGAGCCCAAATCCGACGCGGCCTGAAGCCCGCTCATTCACGGTTCAGATTTGACTTGATTGGATCAGCGGGCGCTATCGATCGGAGGTCGCATGTCCCGCTGTCTTGCCCTGCTTGTGAGTGCCTGGCTCTTCGTCTGGCCCGCCCATGCCCAGGACATGTTCCTGTTGCGTGATGCTGCGCAGGCCGGAGATACGGATGCCGCATTTGAATACGGCTATGCCTTGACTTTCCCACCAAGCGGGTCGGCGGACTATGAAACGGGGCGCTATTGGCTTGAGCGCGCGGCAACCGCCGGATCGGCCGACGCCGCCTACACGCTCGGCCTGGTCTATTCAGAGGGTCTGGGCGTGCGCCCGGATCTCGGCGAGGCTCGTCAGTTTTTCGAACAATCCTGGCGCACAGGCCATCTGGCCGGCGGGTTTGCCCTGGCGGAAATCCTGATCTTCGTGTTCGAGGCTGACGCGCGCGATGCCCTGCCCATTCTCGATCGGTTGGAAACACACCCTGAACTGGCGGCACAGGCAAGCCTGCTCAGAGCCGAGGCGCTGATATTCGGACCAGAAGCCCTGTTCGATGCCGCAGGCGCCGTGTCTGCTGCGCAACGCGCCCTGGACCGGGATGATCAGCTCGGAGCTGCCTATTACATTCTCGGCGTCAACGCCGTAGAGGGACTGAGCGGCACACCCAACGCATCCGCTGCGCGCAGCTTCTGGCAACGCGGTGCCGAGCGCGGGGACATGTCCGCCATGCTTGCACTCGGCGAGGCCTGGCGTGACGGGGTTGGCGGTGAAACTGATTTGGTTGAGGCTCTGGCGCTTTTTTACGCCGCTGCGGCCAATGGCCATCCAGATGCAGAAAATGCGGCCAGCACAATACAATCGCGGCTCGGCGTGGAGCAAAGGACACAGGCCGAGCAACGCGCAGATCGCTGGCTCCAAAACCCCTGACCGTATCGCCACCGTGAGGCGGAAAAGAAAAACCCCGCCGTCTCCGGCGGGGTTTGACTTGGTGGAGCTAAGCGGAATCGAACCGCTGACCTCTTGAATGCCATTCAAGCGCTC
>JBELMP010000120.1:0-8295 GCA_042095695.1 Maricaulis sp.
TATCGATACGGGGTTGGACACGGACCGAAATCAAGCCCTGGTCTGGGTCGGTGTTGAAGCCGGAATTCTTGCCGCACTGCTCGCACTGCGGCGGCTGCTCAGTTTCGAGAAAACGCGGCTCCACGCAGAGCTTGGCTTTGCGGCCAACCACGCGATCATTACCCAGTGCGCGGCATTGGGGCTGGAGCAGGCCGAGCACGCGGAAGTGCAGCAGCAAATCATCATCGCCAAGCAGTTTGCCACCAGCCGGCCCTACAGCTTTGTCAATCGCGGCTTCGATACGGCGCAGCACGCGATTACAATCATCTCCGTTATCGCCCTGCTGTGGTCTTTCTCGCCCTGGCTTCTGGTCTTCATGATCGCCGGTGCGCTGCCGCTTTTCCTGGGCAATCTTCGCTTCGCGGACACGGCCTATAATTTCTACAAAGGGCGTACTCCCCAGGTCCGCGAACGCAGCTATCTTGAAAGCCTTGTGTCCGGCGACGCGACATCGCGCGAGCGGCTGCATTATGGTTTCGGTCCCCGCATTCTCGAGCGCTACGAGACCATGTTCTGGTCGCTCTACCGCGATGATCTCAAGCTGAAGACGCGCCATGCGCTGTTTGGTGCGCTGCTTGCGATTGCGAGCTCGGCTGTGTTTCTCGGTGCCAAGCTATGGATTGTCTGGGTCGCAATTCTCGGGACGATCACGCTGGGCCAGATGACCATGTTCGCGGGATTGGTGAAGCAGGGGCAGGCTTCCCTGACCAGCCTGCTGAGCGCGTTTCAGGGTGTGCGAGAGGATGTGATGTATCTCTCCAACCTTTACAGCTTTCTTGATCTGCCGGTGCCGGAGGACCATCCGACCACGATTGCCGGGCCTGTCCCGGGCGACGGTCTTCGCTTCGAGAATGTCAGCTTTATCTATCCCAATGCGCCGCGCCCGGCCCTTGAGGGTGTAAGCCTGCATGTGCCGCCGGGCAGCGCGCTCGGGATTGTGGGTGTGAATGGAGCGGGTAAGACAACCTTGGTCAAGTTGGCGCTCGGGCTTTACAGACCTCATACGGGACGGGTCACGCTCGACGGGCTGGAGCTGTCACAGTGGGGGCGGGAGGCCCTGCGAGCGCGCTTCGGCGTCCTGTTCCAGCCGTCGACAAATTACAAGCTGACGGCCCGCGAGAACATCTCGGCGGGAATCGGCATGGCGGACATGTCGGATGATGATGCCATGCGAGCTGCCGGGCAGGGACTGGCCCTGGATGTAATCTCGGACCTGCCGCAGGGATTGGAGACCAGGCTGTCGCGGCGTTATCTGGACGGTGTCGAGCTCTCCGGAGGACAGTGGAAACGACTCGGCCTTGCCCGCGCCTTTGCCAATCCGGACAGCGACATACTGATACTCGACGAGCCAACAGCCGCTCTCGACCCTGCCGCCGAAGCCGAATTGATTGCCCAGCCGCGCGGCAGCAAGAGCCTGATCATTATCTCCCACCGCCTGTCCAATCTGCGCCCGGCCGATCAGATCATCATGCTCGAAAAGGGCAGGATCATTGAGCAGGGTCAGCATGATGCGCTGGTCGCATCAGCGGGAGCCTATGCCGAGATGTTCACGACCCAGGCCAAGGCCTATGGCTGACCTTACTGGTAGGGATTGACGCTCTGGAATGTGGCGGAGTTGCCGACAGCCGTGGCGGTCCCGGAAATCGCGACGCCGCTATTCATCTGCCCATAGCTGGTTGAACTGACCGAGGCATTATTGGTCTGGTTCATATTGCCATAGCTGGTGACCGGGCATTCTGAACAGATATAGCTGGTCGCGGCATTGCCATAGGCTGTGGCGTAGAGCGCGGCATTGCCGCCCAGATCGCCGGTCAGGCTGGCATTCGATTGCACCGTTCCATTATTGACCTGGTCGAGACCCATATAGGCGTCCGCTCCGATATTGGAGAGGACAGCCGAGTTACCGACGCCTTCCGAGGAAATGGCGAGCGTATCAATATCGAAATTTCCAACAATGATCGACGCGTCAGCGGTCACACCGCCCGAATTGGTCTGATCCCCCTGAAGATGGGCATAGCCGTCCTCATTCTGGATGCGAACGGAATTGCCATTGGCCGACGCGATGGCCTGCTGGCCAACTGCGCCACCACCGGCTTCCATGATCGTGCGACCGGTCACATCCCCGCGATTGGCCTGGTCGACGGTCACGATCTGGGATGGCCCCATATAACCTTCCACCGAGATTGAATTGCCATTGGCAGCGCCGACTGCAATTGCCGAGTCGCCGAGACCGCCATTGGGAGCGAGCGCATAGGCGTCCGCGGTAACCGTGGCTCCGGAATCCTGGCGGAGGTCGAGATTGGCCTCCCCGTCATAGGCGATTGATTCATAGGCGTTCGCTGCGGCACTCGCCGTGGTGACCGAATGCATCACATAATCATCAACCTCGAGGCGCGCTTCAGCACTGACCGAAGCGCCATCCAGCGCGCTCTGGCTGGAGACGACATCCATACCGTCATCGACAAGAAGACTGGCCGAGTTGCCAAATCCCAGTGCAGTCGTCGTCGCCATTCCGTCAATGGCGCGCGCGCGCGTCGTTGCCCGGCTCGCGACATTGCCGGAAAAAGTCTGGCTGGTCTCGATATCGTGCGGCGTGATGAGATCGAATGTGGCAGCATTCGCCATGCCGACGGAAGTCGCCGTCGCGATGTCTGCCTGGTCCGTTTCGTTCAAGACAACGGCATTGATTGCCGCATCAAGATTGATCTGGCCGTTCAGGATCTCAGTTGTATCGTCCGCGAAGGTAGCTGCGGACATGCTCGTCACGAGACTCGTGGCCGTGATTAACAGTCTGACGCGCTTGGACATTTGAGGTCTCCCCTGAGCCATAGGCCGTGTGGGTGGCGATACCGCCGGTTACATTCGTGCTACCGCCGATCGGGTCGGCATAGCTGCAGGCTGCGGACGGATCGACGCCGTAGAGCTGCGCTGAGATTTCAAGAACCGCACGCTCGATGACCGAGCGAACAGCCAGCTGGACAGGTTCGAGCGAGCGGCCGCCACCTGAGATATCGATCACAGCATCATCCCAGAAGGCGAACAGGCCTGCGGAGATCTCCCGGCCAATGATCTGCTTCTGGTAGGAGATGACATCCACGGTCTCCATCGTGCGCGTATCATTCAGGCGCAGGTCCAGACCGATATTCATCACCCAGGCCCGGCGGTTGAACAGGCCGGTCGGATCGGCATCCGTACTGTCGCCGGCAAGCACATCAACGCCATTGGAGCGAATATTGTAGTTCAGCTCGGTGATGCCGCCGACCAGGTGGTAGTCAGAACCGGGCAAGGAGGCTGCATAAATCTGGCGCTGCTCGCCATCATCACCGATCAGAGCGTTGTTGGCATAGCGCAATTCCAGCTCGGAGACCGAGGTGTCAAAGCGTTCGACCAGGCGAATACCGGCTTTGGCAAAGGCGGAAATCGCCATCAGTGAAGCGCCTTGTGTTACTGCAGCACCGGTACCGTCGCTGGATCCGCGCCCGGTGTAGTCAGACAGCCGGCCCACGGCGATGCGGGGCGATTGCAGTCCCTGGGAACGGGCATAATTGGCCAGGCAGACCAGCGCTTCGGAATAGGGCGTTGGATTGGTTGTTACTGGCGCGCCGCCGATCGGCTGGGCATACAGCCCGTCCGAGCCGCCGGTGCGGGCGGTGGTGGCACAGCCGGTCAGCGCGATGGCGCTGGCCAGGGTCGCAAGAAGCAATTTAGTCTTGATCATTGGCTTCACTCACATTGCCGTTGGCATTGGCGTAGGCGTTGACATCGCCATTATTGGTTTGGGTCGAGTTGATCACGACCGAGTTGTAATTGCCCTGGACGTTGACGTTCAGCTGATTGCCGATCGCTGCGGCGCTGGAGCCCACGCCGCCGGAAAATCCACCGGTCTGGCTGTTGACGCCGACGCCGGACTGGATAAGGCCGTCAATAACGACGCGATTGCCGTTCTGATCGCGGCTGGCCGCTTCACCGGCACTCATGGACAGGCCGGACCAGGGACGTTGCTCCTGGCCACCGACATAACCATAAGGACGTTCCCAATCCGCCGATGACTGCGCCTGCGCGCCTGTGGCGAATGCCAGGGCGGCAACAGCAGCAAGGGCCGGGCAATAGAAGCGGGTGGTCATCGTCTTGTGTCCTCTTTGGCACGTTTGTATCGGTGGGGTTGCAATGCGCGTGCCAGCGGGGGAGTGATGGAAATCCTCTTCTCCTGTAAGGGGAAAGCGATTGTGTTCCGCTTTGGCGCGTTTTCTTCGATGTGCCGTAGAGAAAGGATTTGAGGATGACTGTGCCGCCGCGGGACGATCAGGACGGATCAGCACCTCCGCCGCCTCCGCGCGGGCGCGAGCCGGTCTTCAATGCGATACCGGCGGGCGTCCTCATCATCGCCTTGCCGGTCGTGCTGGCGCAGCTGATCATCTGGCTCGCCCCCGATCTGGGACAGATGATCATCAATGCCTGCGTTGTCATTCGACCCGGGGCTGGGCAGCTCGCTCCATTACAGCCGCTGGGGCCGTTCTTTCCCTTCATCGGGCATGTTTTCGTCCATTCCGGCGTGCTGCACCTGGCGATGAACCTTGCGATTCTCGTCTCGACGGGGCGGGCAACCGCTGCCGCCTTCGGCGAGACACGATCGGGTGTGATCGGATTTCTCTTGCTATTCGGTATCAGTGCAATCGCCGGCGCGCTGGCGCAGATCTGGGTGGTCGGCGATGAGCCCCTGGTGATGGCGGGGGCCTCGACCGGGGTGTCCGGCCTGATTGCTGCCGCCGGTTGGATCATGGGCGGCTATCGCGGAATGCTGCGTCTCACATTGCCCTGGATCGCACTCAACCTGGCAATCGGACTGCTGGACCTGGCCATGCCTCTGCCGATCGGCTGGGCTGCACATATTGGCGGCGCATTGGCCGGGGCCGTTCTTTTCCCGATCCTCTTGCCGATTTTCGGCCCGAAGCCGTCACCATAGACGCTCGAGCTGACGCTCGCCGGCAATCTCCATTCCCTTGATCAGGGCAGTGCCGTCCGGCTGGACCGAGATGATCAGGCGCGGGGTCTGGCTGTTATCGCGCAGAATGCCGTCAAGGGCTTGGGCGGTCTCGCGAGATGCGTAGTAGCGGTTCAGATTGTAATTCACAAAGACGCGACGAATATCGCGGCTTTCGAAAACAGGGCTGGTCTCGCCGGTCTCCGGATCAACAGGTTCGACCCATTCGCCAGCACTCGTACTCGTCCCCGTCACTCTGCCGCGTAGAAAAACACCGGTCTCCGGTGGTTCGCGGTTGAGCGTGCGGGCCTGCCAGATGCCATCGGCATCGGGCTGCACGGTGACGAAGATTTCGTCCCTGACGGCGAACTCGCTCTCGCCTTCGACCTCATCGAGATCGAGAGACCAGATATCCACCCTGATGCGGCTATAATAGCCCAGGAGTGGATCGCGTGGATCATAGCCCTGAACATCGAGCAGGACTTCCTGGCCCCCGGATCGCGCCAGCGCATGCGTGACGAGCATCGAGACCAGGAAAGCCGACATCAAAGCGGCGATGACAGACAGGCGAAGCAGCTGGCTCATGATCCCGCCTCCGGCGCTTGCGTCGGGTTCGCGTGTTCACTCGGCGGCAAAAGTCGATGTCGCCAGCGCAGCAGAACGAAGCTGAGTCCGAATAATAAAAGTCCGGCGCCCAGGAAGAAGAGCGAGGCTGTGAGCAAGCCTTCAAACGTCTCCCAATAGACATAGAATGTCTGGATCACGAAGCCGATAACACCCATAGTGCCGGTCGCCCGGTAGCCTTCTTGTGACCCCATCAGGATCAGCGAGACACACAAAATGTAGAATGCGGCCCCGACCAAAAGACGCAGAATGAACAGCGTCCCCGCATGCTCCAGATATCCGACAAAGGGCAGGGCAAAGGCCGCGAAACCCGCGAGTGCGAGACCCGCACTTAAAGCGAACTGATGGGCGAGGGCGCCCGATCGCATAAAACTCATGGCGATAATGGTGATGAGCGCCAGGCCGCCGGCGACGAGATAATGGATTGAGACCGTGAATGCGGGCTCGTCGGCGACAGTATCCAGCGCGAGCGAGTCCTGAAGCGGGCCCAGTGGCCATTGCAAGACCGCGCCACCAATAATGGCAGCGATTCCGAGCCAGGCTGCGATTACACCGAAGCCTCGCCATTCCAGATTTCGGAGCCGGGCCGCAGCAAGGGCAATGGCACCGTAGATAAGTGGATGGAGGACGGCAAGTTCAAGCTCGCTGGCCCCGCTCAGACTTACGTCCCGCCAGATCGCGTTCGAAATCCATAACAGCAGTGCCAGGGCGAGCAGATTTGCGGCGGTGAGAGATTGCAGACGCGAGGCTGACAGCATCATCAGCATCCAGACGCCGATATAGCTCCACATAATATCCGGCGCTGCAGGATTGGCGATCTCCAGCCCGACCCAAAGCGCGGACAGCAAGGTGGCCAGAATGAGATTCGGACGTGAGGGAATTGCCCAGGCCGTCGCAAGGGCGGCCAGGGACCAAATCAATACCGCTGTATTGCGGAAGGAGGCCATGTTGAAGGTCTGAGCGGTCAGGGCGATCGCCGCGCCGAAGAGCAGGGCGCCCAGGAGCGCGAGCGCATGGCCGATTGTATTGGCACCCTTGTCCAGCGCGCGCCCGGCGCCGAGCATTGACAGCCATATGGCGGCGATGAGGAAGCTGAAGACCAAGAGTTTCGGCATGGCATCCCAATTTGCGGCCACGAAGCTGATCGCCGACATAGCCAGAAGGATTGCTCCGAGAATGGAAAGCGCGCCTGCAGCCGACCATCGCCGGGATCGGGATGTCAGATCCTGGTGTATCAATTCGCGATAGCTGGAATCGACCCAGCCGGAATCAATCCAGCGTTCAAGATCTGCCTTGACCCTCGAGCTGTAATTCATCTCTTCCTCCAGGGGCTGTCGCCGAGCACCCGGGAGAGAGTGGACCAGCCCGAATGCCCTGTCCACGTTAGATTGGTTCACATCAACCCAATCCGTGATACCGTGCGCCAAATCAAAAAATGCATAAAACTGACATAAAGGGGGTTGCGCCGAATCCGCGATGCTGTAGAACCCGCCCTCCGAACGGCGCTGCGCAGCGGATTTGCCCTTGCGCACTGGCGCCGTTTCCTTATTATGCGAGGTCTTGTCGTTTTTTCGAATGAGGTCCGGTGAGTCGACTAGGGTACGCCGGGTACAGGAAGTTTTACGCCGCTTTCGGGCTGGAAAAAATCTTCTGCAGAAACTCTGAGAAAACGCGATTGACTTCGATTTTGGGGCGGCTTAAACACCGCCCTCCTCGCCGGGAGGCGCGCCGCAAGGCGGGCTGATTGAAGAGGGGAAGGCCAGTCGCCTTTCAGTGTAATATAGGTGCTCAAACTTGGACTGCACCATCTGGTTTCGTTAATGAAATCAAGTGGTTCAAGTTTCTGCACAAACACTGAAACAGGTGATTGACTTCAAATTGGGTGCGGCCTAAACACCGCGCTCCTCGCCGCAGGCATCTCAGAGATGGGATGAGGGCGGCACCGGAAGGCACTCGTTCTTCCAGTAATTCATAGGCGGATCTTTAAAGGCACCGCCGGCAGGTTTTCGAGAGAAAATCGACCGGTTTGCTTCCGCTGCTGAAAGACTGGAAAAAGGCGGTTGACTTCAAAATCGGCGCGGACTAAACACCGCGCTCCTCGTCGCGGAGGCCTTGCTGAAAGGTTAAAGCGACACGGGCCAAAGCGGCGATCGCCGATGCGGCCCGGCTCTTTGACATTGTTGAATGGAAAGAGAAACGCAGGCGGCGGTGTTCTGCGGTGGGTCAGACCACCATATGAAACCGATACGCTGAAGCGTTTCTTTACGACGATTTAGTTCTGTTCTGGTTCGCCAGGGCAGGGCGACAATCTCGTCAAGAACTTTGAATGCCAAGCGTGACGGGATCAAAACTCAACCTGAGAGTTTGATTCTGGCTCAGAACGAACGCTGGCGGCAGGCTTAACACATGCAAGTCGAGCGCCCACTTGTGGGAGCGGCAGACGGGTGAGTAACGCGTGGGAATATGCCCTTCGGTACGGAATAGCCCCGGGAAACTGGGTGTAATACCGTATACGTCCTCCGGGAGAAAGATTTATCGCCGAAGGATTGGCCCGCGTTAGATTAGGTAGTTGGTGGGGTAAAAGCCTACCAAGCCTACGATCTATAGCTGGTTTGAGAGGATGATCAGCCACACTGGGACTGAGACACGGC
>JBELMP010000121.1:0-8079 GCA_042095695.1 Maricaulis sp.
TCCTGGCAGCCGGCCTTCTGGATGAATCACGCCCGGACTGGAACCGCCAGCTCAGCGCCTTCCTGGCGCGGACGCGCGTGCGCAATATGATCCTGGTCCCGCCATTGAGCGGAGCGAGTGCTCTGCATGACCGTCTGGTGGAGGAGGGCGTGTCTTTCGTCCTGGTCTCGCCCGCGCAGTCACCGACGCGGATTCCGGCCGTGAGAATGGATGATTTTGCTGCTGCGCGACAGGTCACAAGGCATCTGATCGGTCTCGGTCACAAGCGTATCGGGCATATTTCCGGCGCACCTGACCATGTGTCTTCCAGCTTGCGGGAGGAAGGTTTCGTCGCGGCCTTACGCGAAGCACCCGGCGTTGAATATCGACCGGACTGGATCCGCCGCGGCCTGTTCAAGTTCGAACCGGCGCTCGCCGCGGCCGAGGAATTGTTGAGCGGTGGCGACCGCCCGACAGCCATATTCGCATCAAATGATGAAATGGCGGCGGCGCTCTACTTCACCGCCAACCGCCTGGGCCTGCGCGTGCCGCAAGATTTGTCTGTCGTCGGATTTGATGATGTCGCAATCGCCCGTACGATCTGGCCGCGTCTGACGACTGTGGCGCAGCCCTATGATGAAATGAGCCGGGCGGCGGTGCAGTATCTGGCACGCTTGGACGTGGATCCTGCCGTGCGGTCAGCGCCTGATGTCATTACCCTGGACTATCAGTTTCTTCAGCGCGATTCGACCTGTCCGCCAGCGGATTAGTGCCGGATTCCAGCCTATTTTTCTTCGCACATGCAAAAATGACAAGGTTGGACATTTAAGTTGACAAGCGGCTATCCCACGCGGATTACTGTGGCTTAACACGCACCGTAAAAACGGGCGTCAGCAATAGGGGAGGGTCGGCATGCTGCGGCATGCCGGGGCAAATGCCGACTGATCATCACTCAGTCATATTGGCGTCGGGCTCAGCCCGGCGGCGAAATGGTCAGGTGAGGCGGACCCATTCCCGACATGTGTAAGAGATCCCGGCGGCGGTGAGACGTCACCCAGTTGCCGGGCAGTCAGTTGAGGAGCGATTGCATGCGACGCATTATTCTGGCCTGTGCCGCGAGTTTGATCCTGCCGACGATCGGTTGGGCCCAGTGTGATGGGGCTGGAGGCGTTGAGCCTGCAGAAGGCGGCTGGCAACTGGTCTGGTCTGACGAATTTGATGGCGCAGAGATCGACGAGACACTGTGGACGCGTGAACATGATTGCTGGGGCGGCGGCAATGAGGAGCGCCAGTGCTACACGCCATCCGACCAGAATTCACGTTTGGAGGATGGGTGCCTCGTTATCGAGGCGCGCCTTGAGGAGGCCACAGGTCCAGCCTGGCCGGCCCGCCTGATGGACGCGCTCACACCCGAACAACGCATTGAAACCAATACACAGCCTTTCACGTCGGCGCGCCTCAACACCAATGGCAAGGGCGATTGGCGTTACGGTCGTATAGAAGTGCGGGCCCTCCTGCCGGAGGGGCAGGGGACCTGGCCGGCAATCTGGATGTTACCGACCGATGAAGTCTATGGCGGTTGGGCACTGTCCGGTGAGATTGATATTCTCGAGGCTGTGAACCTTGGTGCGGCGTGCGATGATTGCGACGGACCGGTCGAGAACCGGATGTTCGGGACCCTGCATTTCGGCGGAGCCTGGCCGCATAACCGCTATCAGAACCGTCGGACAACGCTGCCGACCGGGCCGGACGGGGAACAGGTTTTCCACGTTTTCGCGATCGAATGGACCGAGGGTGAAGTCGAATGGTTTGTCGATGGCGAAAGCTATGGAAGTTTGACCTCGGACGACTGGGGGACGGACTCACCGCTCGCAGAAGGTAATCCCAATGCCCCCTTCGACCAGCGTTTTCACCTTATCTTGAACCTCGCAATTGGCGGTCATCTGGCGGAAAGCCATACCGCAGGCGGTGTGGATTATACCGGCTATCCCAAACAATTCCTGATCGACTGGGTCCGTGTCTATGACTGCCCGGAAGATCCTGAGAGCGCACTGGCCTGCGCCAGCTGATCCTCGAGAGACCGATAAAAAATAGGGACTGATTATGACTGACGCGGTGACCCAGACACGACCGGAGGATCGGATTTCCTTCCTGCAACGCCTGGCCTATGGCTCGGGCGCTTTTGCAAACAACCTACTGGCAGGGTCGATCGGCGCGATGATGGTCGTGCTGAATATCGGTCTTGGTATGGACCCGGTTTTGGTCGGGCTGCTGGGTGGTTTGCCGCGCTTCTTCGATGCCATTACCGACCCGATTGTCGGCTATATCTCTGATCGGACCCGCACGCGCTGGGGGCGTCGCCGTCCCTTCATCTTCCTGGGGGCTATCGCCACGGCAATCGCTTTCGGCATGCTCTGGCAATTGCCGGAAGGCCAGACCGAAATGTTCTATTTCTGGTACTTCCTGATCGGCTCTTTCATCTTCTTCCTTGCCTACACCCTGTTCGCAACGCCCTGGGTGGCGCTTGGCTATGAGCTGACGCCCGACTACGACCAGCGCAACCTGTTGATGGGTACGCAGAACTTTATTGCTCAGCTCGCCTATTTCATCCCGCCCTGGCTGGTGTTCTGGGCGCAGAATGAAAACCTCTTCGACAATATGGTGCAGGGCACATCAGTGATCGCCTGGGGTATTTCTGCCCTGGTCGTGATCTTCGGCATTGTGCCGGCCATTTTCCTGCGTGAACGCATGGCCGAAGTGGCCGCGCGGGAACTTGAGGAAAGCCAGGCCGACCGGCTGGGTATTTTCGGCAGTATCTGGGATTTCCTGAAAGGCTTCGGCTCTGCCTTGTCCTTCATTCCCTTCCTGAAACTGTGCGCGGCGACCTTCCTGGTGTTCAATGGTTTCATCATGATCGCGGCCTTCTAGTTCTACGTGGTGGCCTATTACGTCTTTGACGGCGATATTGCCGCCGGCGCCGCCCATAACGGCGCTGTCGACTCGGTGCGGATTGTCTTCTCCTTTGTCGCTGTTGCGGTTGTTGCCTGGATGGCGTCACGCGTCGGCAAGCGCAGAATGTTCGGGATCGCAATCGGTATCGCAGCGCTCGGCTATGGCATGAAATGGTTCCTCTATAATCCCGAGGCACCCTGGCTGCTCTACTTCGCCGCTCCGTTTATGGCCTTCGGCCTGGGAGGACTTTTTACCGTCATGCCGTCCATGGTCGCGGATGTCGTCGATATGGACGAGCTCCGCTCGCACCAGCGTCGCGAGGGCATGTTCGGGTCCATCTTCTGGTGGGTTGTCAAGCTGGGGCAGGGCGTTGCCATTGCCCTGGGCGGCTATCTCCTGGCCAGCACCGGCTTTGATGAAGCCCTGGGCGGTGATCAGGCCGAGTCCACCTTGTTCTGGCTGCGGGTCTGGGATGTGGTAATCCCGGTGACCTTCTATCTGATAGCGATCTGGCTTGTGACTACGCTGGATATCAGCCGGGAGAAGGCGGCAGAAGTCCGTAAACAGCTGGAAGCCCGGCGCGGTACGACAGGTGAAGCGCCGGCTCCTGCAGAATAGTCTAACCAATAATCAGGGCGGTGCGCCGCCCGATAGTTCAGTATGGGAATACCGTCATGACTAGTGTGCGGGACAGGGATGAATTTGACGTGGGCCAGGCGATCGAACAGCGCGTGCGCGCCTTGCTGGACACGATGTCGCTGGAAGAAAAGGTCGGACAGCTGAACCAGGTGCAGTGCACCGGGCCGAATGTTGTCGAGGACCTCGCGCCCGCGATCCGTGAAGGCAGAATCGGTTCGGTGATCAATGTTGTCGATCGCGATGCCATTAACGCGATGCAGCATATCGCGGTGCATGAAACGCGCCTGGGTATCCCGCTCCTGATTGCGCGGGATGTGATCCATGGCTTCCAGACCGTCGCCCCGCTGCCGCTCGGCCAGGCTGCGAGCTGGAATCCTGACCTTGTCCGCGATTGCGCCCGTATCGCCGCGCAGGAGGCTAGCGCGTTCGGGATCAACTGGACGTTTGCGCCAATGATCGACATCGCCCGGGATCCGCGCTGGGGCCGGATCGCGGAGAGCCTCGGGGAGGACCCGTTCCTGACAGGCGTTATGGGGGCCGCCATGGTGACCGGTTTCCAGACCGGCGCGGAAGACGGATCCGATACGCTGGTCGCCTGCGCCAAACATTTTGCGGGCTATGGGGCATCAGAGGCGGGTCGCGATTACAATACGACCAATATCCCGACCAATGAGCTCAGAAATGTCTACCTGCCGCCCTTCCTCGCGGCGCGTAGAGCGGGTGTCGCTACCTTTATGACCTCGTTCAGCGATATCGATGGGATACCCGCGACAGCGAGTGATTACCTCCTCGATACGGTGCTGCGCGAGGAGTGGGGCTTTGACGGAGCCGTGGTCAGCGACTGGGACGCGATCCATCAGCTGTGCGTGCACGGACTGTGCGAAAATGATGTCGATGCGACCTATTTATCGGCGCGTGCCGGTGTGGACATCGACATGATCAGCGGCGTTTACGAGCGCCACTTGCCGGAATTGGTGGCAACGGACCGCCTTTCCCAGGATCGTCTGGATACATTGGCGGGCAATGTGCTCAGGGTGAAGATTCGGGCCGGGCTGATGGATCGCGATGTCACAATCCTGCCGCCGGAACCGCCGCGCCTGCCGGGCCTGTCTCTGGTTCGCGACGCTGCCCAGCAAAGCCTGGTTCTGCTGCGAAATGAGAACAGGACTTTGCCGCTCGAATCGGACGCCATATCCCGTCTTGCAGTCCTTGGACCGCTCGCTGACGAACCTGCCGAGCAAATGGGGACGTGGGTTTTCGACGGCGACCCGGCTCGGAGTGTGACGCCTCTGCAGGCCTTGCAGTCACTGCTCGAGGGCGAGGTCGAAATCGATTATGTCCGCGCGCTGGAAACCAGCCGCACCCGGGATCGGTCAGGGTTCGACGCGGCGCTGCAATCGGCGCAGGCGGCAGATGCTGTTCTGCTCTTTATCGGCGAGGAAGCGATCCTGTCTGGCGAAGCGCATTGTCGTGCTGACATCACCCTGCCGGGAGTGCAGGAAGACCTGATCCGGCAGGTGCGTACAGCCGGCAAGCCGGTGATTGGCATTATCCAGGCAGGCCGACCGCTCGCGCTGGGAGGCATTATCGATCAGTTTGATGCGCTTATCTATGCGTGGCATCCAGGTAGTATGGGTGGTCCCGCCATCGCCGACACGCTCTTTGGACGCTGTGTCCCGAGCGGAAAATTGCCGGTGAGTTTCCCCACAATGTCAGGCCAGGTGCCGATCTATTACGCCCACAAGCAGACCGGTCGGCCGGCGACTCCGGAAACGGTGATCCATATTGACGATATTCCCCATGGTGCGGAACAGACATCGCTGGGCATGACGACTTTCCATCTCGACGCTGGATATCTGCCGCTCTTCCCCTTTGGTTTCGGGCTGAGTTACACGACTTTCGACTATGCAGACCTGTCGATTGATCGATCCGTCATCCCGATGGACGGATGTGTTCGCGTGGAGGCGAGCATCACCAATACCGGTGATCGCGCCGGCACCGAGATCGTGCAGCTCTATATTCGGGATCGCTTTGGCAGTCTCACACGCCCCGTGCGCGAGCTGAAAGGCTTCCAGAGGCTGGAGCTGGAGGCCGGTGAGACGCGCCGGGTCGTCTTTGAACTGGGCGCCAATGATCTCGCCTTCTATCGACGCGATGGAAGTTTCGGCGCCGAAGCGGGCGAGTTCGACGTTTGGATCGCACCATCGAGTGTCGGAGGCTTGCATACGAGTTTCGCCATCGACGAAGCGTGACGGGTCGCCAGAGTAAGCCCGGGGCATTGGATTACAGGGCGACCCGGCTCTGTAACTCAGCGGCTTGGTAGATGGCCTCCATGATCCGGACATCCCGTCGGCCCATCGCCGCATCGGGGAGGATCGGTCGGTCTTCCCGCACGGCAGCCGCGAAATGATCCATCATCAGGTGGAACTGAACCAGAGGGTCGCCAGGTTGCAGGGATTCGCTCACACCATTTCGGACAAGCGACATGACATGACCGCCATAGCCGGTGGCCGGGCGCATGATCAGCTCGCCGCCGCTCCCGCGAACCACCGCCTCGTTTGCCCCGGGGGCATCGTAAGAGGTGGCCAGCTCGGCTATTGCGCCGGAGGGGAATTCGAGACGGCTTTCCACCGTTGCGACAATCTCGGAAAAGCGCGGATCATTTAGCGGCGTTGTGATATTCGCCGTTACCCGCGCAGGCATTTCGCCGGAGAGGTACAGCGCCGCCTGTACGCCGTAAATGCCGTAATCCTCAAGCGCACCACCCCCGGCAAGCGCGCGGGCAACCCGCCAGTTCTGCGCGGGTGAGGTGGGCCCCATCCGATATTGATGCTTGCTACCAATCCATTCGATTTCGCCAATTGCGCGTTCGAGCATCAAGCGCATCGCAGCCAGGTTATAGGGTTCGAAATGGCAGCGATAACCGATCATCAGCTTGCGATTGGCAGCGTCTGCAGCGCCGATCATACGATCACATTCAGCCACGCTCAGAGCCATCGGCTTTTCACACAGAACATGCTTGCCGGCCGCAAAGGACTTTTCCGCCCATTCCGCATGGAGACCGCTCGGCAGGATGATATAGACCGCATCAATCCGGTCATCGGCCGCGATCGCCTCGAAGTTATCATAGCCATAAATCGCATCCTCGGGCACGCCGTACGCGCGACCGACCTGCAGGGCCTTGTCGCGATTGCCTGAAACGAGGCCTGCGACGTGACAGCTCTGCGTTCGCAGCATGGATGGCATCATCTGGCGCAGCGCATAGGAGCCAAGGCCGATGATAGCGATTCCCAGGCTCTCGGACGATGGAGCAGGCGGCGGTGATGCCGGCAGCGTCACACCATGCGGCATGGGTTGTCCGACAGCATGTGCGCCCTGCATCTGTCCGAGGGCGGAGGCGCTAAGCGGGCCCAGGGTCATACCGGCAGCCGCGATTTGCAGCGCGCGGCGGCGAGACAGCTCAAAACGACGATTCATGGCGTGGCCTTCTATGGCAACAGGGTTTAGACCCGAGTTTAAGGGGCCCATGCGCGCTTCACCAGCGATAACCCGCGCGCTGTGCGCAGCAGTGTCAGCGGAAGGACCACCCTAGCTATAAGGGAATACTCACACTAGGCTGGCGCCGGCTGATTTGACCTGAAATTACGAGGAGCAGGGACAATTACTGAACGAGTATATGAACCGATGACCAAGGCTGAGGTTATAACCGCCCAGCGCGCTTGGGCGAAATGCGTCACCGACCAGGATGTGGACCGTTTGCTCGATCTCTATGATTTCGGCGGGTCTGATGAACCTCTTCTGTTCAAGCCGACCTTGGCGGATGTCATCCGGCTGGACCGGGCGGGCGCGCGATCCTACTTCGTCGGCGGCGACCCGGATTACCCGCATGATGATGGTTTTCTGAAACGTGGCTGGAAGAGTGTCGAGTTCCAGAGCGCTGCCGGACCCGTGCTCAAAGCGGGCGGCCTCGGCTATAAGGATATGGGCCATTATACCTTCGTGGACGGCGAGGGGAATGCGACCCGCGCTGACTACACATTCGCCTATCACAAGCTGAACGGGCGGGTCCTGATTTCCCTGCACCACTCCTCGCTGACCTGGCTTCCACCCGTTGAGAATACGAAGAAGAAGGCCAGCTGACCTGATGTGGCTACGGACCTGCAACGCCTGACCAGACGCGATGCAGGTCCTAGATCGGGCGGACGAGCCGGATGGCAAAATCCTGTTCGGGCGCAGCGTCAGAGACGCCGAAAAGCAGGCTGGCGGACCATTCAAACCCTGCGATGAAATCACCGCTCAGGCCGGGGCCAAATTGGTGTGACTGATCATCAAATCCGCCAAACCCGGCATTGATCCCTCCAAACTCATTGAAGCTTTCGGCGGAGAGACGGATACCATTGGCCAGCGCACGGCTCAGACTTGCGCGGGTCTCGATTATCCAGTCATCATCGGCCTGCGGTCCGACATTGCGATCCAGCCTTCAGAATACGGCGGATCGAGCATCCCGAG
>JBELMP010000122.1:0-7922 GCA_042095695.1 Maricaulis sp.
GTCGACCCGTTGATCCCGGCCATGGTCGAGGATTTCAAGGCGAGGGCGGTCGCGGAAGAAAGCGATGGTGCCTGGGTGGTCCGTGTCGCCCGTGACGGAGACAAGAAGGAACTGGCTCCGCTAATCCTTGTGACATCGGAGGGCTCCTCGCTCTATGGCACCACTGATCTGGCAACGATTCTCGATCGGAAAACCCAAATTGGTCCGGATCTGACGCTTTATGTGGTCGACCTGGCGCAGTCCGATCATTTCGAGCAGGTTTTCCGCGCCGCCGACAAGGCCGGGCTCGCGCCCGAGGGCACGCTTGAACATGTCAAATTCGGCACGGTCAACGGCAAGGATGGCAAGCGTCTGCGGACGCGGGATGGCGGCACATTCCGGCTCGCGGATCTGATTGCCTCGGCGATCGAGCGCGCCGGCGAGCGGCTGGACGAGGCCGGCCTGGCCGGTGATGTCGGTGCGGAGGAGCGCGACCGGGTGGCCCGTATGGTCGGTTTGGCCGCGATCAAATTCGCCGATCTGCAGAATTATCGCACGACCAATTATGTTTTCGATCTCGACCGTTTCACCAGTTTTGAAGGCAAGACCGGCCCCTATTTGCTCTATGCGGCCGTGCGGATCAAATCGCTGATGCGCAAGGCGCAGGCCGAGGATGTCGTAGCCGGGGCGATCCATGCCGAGGCACCAGAGGAGCTGGACCTCATTCTGGCGCTGGACGCATTCGGTGCGGCGGTGGAGCAGGCATGCGAGAATCGGGCACCCAATGCCGTTTGCGATCACGCCTTCACGCTGGCGCAGGCTTTTTCCAAGTTTTATGCGGCCTGTCCTGTGCTCTCCGCCGAGGATCACGCCCTTAAGGCCTCGCGCCTGGCCCTGGCGCAAGCAACTCTCAAGCAGCTCGAGATTTGCCTGGATCTACTTGGTCTGGAAGCGCCGGAGCGGATGTAGGCAGCGTCAGCCGGATTGCCCGGGAAACGGGCAGACCGGATCCATTTAGGCCGCAATTGCGGTCGCGCGAGACGATGCAATAAATATTGCGCTTCTTGACAGTGGTGTGACGTTGACTTTGGTCGCTGCAAACCTAGAGTCCGCCGCGTCTGGCAGTGTTTGCTGCGAGGCAAACTTTCTTGCGGGAGAGACCGGCGAATAAGCCGGCGCCGAAGGCGCAACCGCCCCGGAAACGCTCAGGCCAAGGGACCGCAGAAAGAAGAAACGCTGGAAAGCGGGTGCGCGCGTTGTGCGGTTCACCCCACCGACGGAGCAAGCGCCACGGGTCCACACCATGGCAGCGGAATCTCTCAGGTTATCGGGACAGCGGGGGCAGGATGAGCAAAGCGCTGGGGCTTTGCTTTCGCACTTTGTGCGCCTGGCTTTGGGACCCGATATGACTGATACGCTCGAAACACTCCTCAAGACACCGCTTTACGACCTCCATGTAAAGCTCGGCGGCAAGATGGTCCCATTTGCGGGCTATGACATGCCGGTCCAGTACCCGCTGGGCATTATGGGGGAGCACAAGCACTGCCGTGCCAAGGCCGGGCTGTTTGATGTCTCCCATATGGGGCAGGCGCGCTATACCGGCGATGAAGCAGCCCTCGAGGCTCTGATCACGGCGGATCTTGCAGCGCTGAGCGCCGGCGAACAAAAGTATACGCTGCTGCTTAACGAGCGCGGTGGTGTTCGCGACGACCTGATGGTCTCCCGCCCTGGCGGTGACGGCGTTTTCCTGGTCGTGAACGCAGCCACCAAGGCTGATGATTTTGCGCATATCGCAGCGCAGACGGCCGGGCGCGGCGATCTGGAAATTATCGCTGACCGCGCGCTCCTGGCGTTACAGGGCCCGGCCGCGAAGGATGTGATGGCACGGCTCTGTCCGGCGGCCTGCGAGATGGTTTTCATGCAGTGCGGCAGCTTCCAGCTCGAGGGTGTCGATGTGCTGATTTCCCGCTCCGGCTATACCGGGGAAGATGGGTTCGAGATTTCCATTCCGGCGAAGGATTCTGAAAAGATTGCCAAGCGTCTCCTGGCCGAAGAAGAGGTCGAGCCGATCGGACTTGGCGCGCGCGACAGTCTTCGACTTGAGGCCGGCCTTTGCCTCTACGGGCATGACATGGATGAGAACCGCACTCCGGTTGAGGCGTCGCTGATCTGGGCCATGGCGAAGACGCGGCGTGAGCGCGGCGATTTTCCGGGGGCCAACATTATCGCTCAGCAGATTGCCGACAAGACCTGTGAGAAGCGGATCGGGCTCCGGCTTGAGGGCGCGCCGGCGCGCGAGGGCGCTGAGATTGCAGATAAGGACGGCAATATTGTCGGCCGGATCACCTCGGGAGGTTTCGGCCCGACGATCGAGGGGCCAGTGGCGATGGGCTATGTCGATCGCGCCTTTTTCGCTGAGGGAACGGAGCTGGATATTCTGGTGCGCGGTCGCGCACGGCCGGCGGTCGTGACCAAGTTGCCATTCGTTCCGAACAATTTTTATCGCGGTTAAGTCTTTCAAGGGGCAGGAGAAATCAAATGACCACGCGTTATACTGAAGATCATGAGTGGATCACTGTCGATGGCGATATCGCCACGGTCGGGATCACCGCATTCGCTGCGGAGCAACTCGGTGATGTCGTCTTTGTGGAATTGCCGGACGTCGGCAAGACCGTGAAGAAGGGCGACGAGTTTGCGGTTGTCGAGTCCGTCAAGGCGGCCTCGGAAGTCTATGCACCCGTCGATGGTGAAATCATTGAGATCAACGGTGACCTGGAAGGCGAGCCCGCCAAGGTCAATGACGCCCCGACCGGCGATGGCTGGTTCGTCAAATTCAAACTGGCCGATGCCTCCCAGCTCGACGGCCTGATGGATGAAGCCGCGTATAACGCGCATATCGCTTAAGGAAATCCATGCGTTATCTTCCCCACACAGACACGGACAGGGCGGCGATGCTCGATGCAATCGGCGTCGCTTCCATTGATGATCTTTTCACCGATGTGCCCGAGGCGGCCCGGCTTGACGGTCTGATCGACCTGCCTGAAAAACAGGGTGAGCTGCAGGTCGAACGGGCCATGGCAGCCATGGCGGGCCGCAATGTCTCGGCCTCCTCGGTTCCGTTCTTTGTGGGGGCAGGCGCCTATAAGCACCATATTCCGTCCACGGTTGATCATCTCATCCAGCGTTCGGAATTTCTGACCGCCTATACGCCCTATCAGCCCGAAATCTCGCAAGGGACGCTGCAGACCCTGTTCGAATTCCAGACCCAGGTCGCCCAGCTGACCGGTATGGATGTCGCCAATGCCTCCATGTATGACGGTTCAACGGCCTGCGCCGAAGCTGTGATGATGGCAGCCCGCGTGACCCGCCGGATGAAGGCCGTTATGTCCGGCTCGGTCCACCCGCACTATGTCGAGGCGTCCAAGACCTTGGCAAAGTATTCCGATGTCGAGATCGAGGTGACCAGTCCAGAACTCTCTAGCGTGGACAATGTGCTCGCGGCAATCGATGAGGGTACGGCCTGCGTGGTGGTGCAAACGCCGGACGTGTTCGGCAATTTGCACGATCTGCGTCGCATCTCGGACGCGGCGCACGCAGCGGGTGCGCTGGTGATTGCTGTATTTACCGAGGCAGTGTCACTCGGTCTGGTGGAGGCGCCGGGTGCAATGGGTGCCGATATCGCTGTTGGAGAGGGCCAATCGATCGGTGTCGGTCTGAATTTCGGCGGCCCCTATGTCGGTCTTTTCGCCTGCAAGGATGATCGCCGCTTTATTCGTCAAATGCCGGGCCGTCTGGCCGGCGAAACGGTTGATGCTGATGGTCGTCGCGGCTTTGTTCTGACCCTGTCGACGCGCGAACAACATATTCGCCGCGACAAGGCGACATCGAATATCTGCACCAATTCTGGGCTATGCGCACTGGCATGGACGGTTCACATGACGCTGCTCGGTGAGAAGGGTCTGAAGCAGCTGGCCCGCATCAACCATGAAACAGCGTGCGCCCTTGCCGATGCCCTGGCAGCCATCGATGGCGTAGACGTGCTCAATTCGAGCTTTTTCAACGAGTTTGCCGTGCGTCTGCCGAAGAATGCCGACGATGTTGTCAATCAGCTCGCCAAGGTCGGCGTGCTTGGTGGCGTGCCGGCAAGCCGCCTCTATCCTGGTCAATTCGAGGATATCCTCCTCGTCACGGCTACGGAAACCAATACCGCGGATGATATTGCGATCTTCGCTAAAGCCCTGGGAGGATTGATCTGATGCCGATGAACACACAGGGCCGCCCGACTCGTATGGCGGACAATATCGCAACTGGCGGGTATGCAGAGACCACTTCGGGTTCCAAAGGCTTGGACCAGGCCGAGGCGCTTATCTATGAGCGTGGCACGGTCGAGCAAACAGGCGTCGACCTACCCGAGCCGAGCGGGCGCGCCACCCGTCTGGGCGGGCTGGAACGCCAGTCCGAGCTGGACATGCCGGGCCTGTCCGAGCCGGAAACCATGCGCCACTACGTCCGCCTGTCTCGGAAGAATTACGCCATTGATCTCGGTCTCTACCCGCTCGGATCATGCACGATGAAGCATAATCCGCGGCTCAATGAGAAGATGGCGCGCCTGCCGGGTTTCGCCGATGTCCACCCGATGCAGCCGGCCGCCACGGTTCAGGGTGCCTACCAGGTCATTGGCGAATTGGCACACTGGCTGATGACGCTCACCGGCATGCCAGGTGTTGCCATGTCGCCGAAGGCCGGTGCGCATGGCGAGTTCTGTGGCATGATGGCAATCCGCGCCAAGCTCGATGCTGATGGCCAGACCCACCGTCGTCGCGTTCTGGTGCCGGAAAGTGCACATGGCACCAATCCGGCGACAGCGGTGCAATGCGGTTTCACGGTTGATGAGATCCCCGCGGACGAGACCGGGCGTGTCGATATGGAGGCCTTCAAGGCCAAGCTCGGCGATGATGTTGCCGGCATTATGCTGACCAATCCGAATACGTGTGGCCTGTTCGAGCGCGATATTCGCGAGATCGCCGATCTCATCCATGAGTCTGGTGGTTACTTCTACTGCGATGGGGCCAATTTCAACGCCATTGTCGGCCGCGTTCGCCCGGGCGATCTCGGTGTCGACGCGATGCACATCAATCTTCACAAGACCTTCTCCACGCCCCATGGGGGCGGTGGTCCCGGTTCCGGCCCGACGGTTCTCTCCGATGCGCTCGCGGACTTCGCGCCGGTCCCCTATGTGGTTCAGCGCGGCGATGACTGGGAGCTGGTCGAGCATGAGGCCGATGCGCAGGGTGATCCCTTTGGTCGGATGGCCGCCTTCCATGGCCAGATGGGCATGTTTACCCGTGCCCTGACCTATATGATGAGTCATGGTTCAGACGGATTGCGGCAGGTCGCGGAAGATGCGGTCCTCAACGCCAATTATATCCAGGCCCGCTTGAAGCATGTAATGACACCGGCCTTTGACGGGGTTTGCATGCATGAAGCCCTGTTTGATGATCGCTTTTTGAAGGATACGGGCGTAACCACGCTCGATTTCGCCAAGGCGATGATCGATGAAGGCTATCATCCAATGACCATGTATTTCCCGCTGGTCGTTCATGGCGCAATGCTGATCGAGCCGACCGAGACAGAGAGCAAGGGTGGGCTGGACCGTTTCATTGAAACGCTGGAGGCGCTGGCCCTTGCGGCCAATGCCGGGCAGACCGAACGCTTCCAGGCCGCGCCCATCCACGCTCCGACCAAACGGTTGGACGAGACCCGCGCTGCGCGCCAGCCTGTGCTGCGCTGGACTGCTTCAAATGAGCCTGAAATGGAAGCGGCTGAGTAAGCCGGTCTTTTACCAGGCGGATTGGATGAGATTGCGGAGATGGGCCTGAGCGGTGTATCCCCGTCGCATCTGCGCCTTCAGCTTGCCCTATGACGGTCAAACTGGGCGGATAAGGGATTACGCATGCTGTCCTCATCCGCATCCAATCGTTCAATCTTCCGCCGCGCCGGCTGGTTTGCGCATGTGCGCGCTGTGGCACTGATACTCGTGGCCATTTATGTCCTGCTTGGCGCGGCCATCTGGTATGTCGAGCCGCAGCTGGTTTATCATCCCTCGCGCGAGCGAATTCCACCGAACCAGGATTTCATCAGCCCGGTTCGGGTTAACACGCCGGATGGTGAGATCCTCACAGCTTGGTACACACCGGCGGCACGCGGTTGTCCGACACTCTTGTTTCTTGATGGCAATGCGGGACGACCGGAGGTCCAGGCAGGGCGCTGGCAGCGCATTCATCAACAGGGCGTGGGCTTCCTGGCCCTTTACTATCGCGGCTATTCCGGTTCCACCGGTACGCCCAGTGAAGACGGGCTTCACATCGATGCGCAGTCGGGTTTGGCCTGGCTGCAGCGCCGCGGTATCGACAGCAATGATATCATTGTCCACGGCTACTCGCTGGGCTCTGGTCCCGCTATTCGGCTGGCCGCCGCCAATGCTGTCGGCGGGCTGGTCCTGGAAGCACCTTTCCGCTCCATGAGCGGTCTTATGACTGAGAAATTCCCGCTCTACCCGTTTGGGCTCTTTATGCAGAATGGCTTTGAATCCGATGAGTGGATCAGCGCCCTGGATGAACCCGTGCTCTTCGTCCATGGCCAGGCAGACCGTCTTGTGCCGGTCCATCATTCCCGGCAGCTCCATGCGCTCGCACCGGAGCCGCGTGAGCTGGTCGAGATCGAGAACGGGCAGCATGGATCCCTGGTCCGCGACGGACTGTATGATTCCATCTGGCCGTTTCTGGAAAGACACTGGCAGGCATCCCTGCCACCTTCGCGAGACTGTCGCCTGAACCCGCAGCAAGGGCAGGGCAATTCCATTCCATCGGCGCAATAATATCACGCGTCCTGTTAAATTATGAGCCGTCGATAAATATCCTCAGCTCTGCCCTTTCCCGGCGCGGCTAGAGCGTCCATATCATATTCTGTTGTCTAAGCTTTCGACCGGTCATGGGTAGACTGGTGCTGGTTTGCAACATCGTTAACGCGATGAGTGGCGAGCGCCTGAATTTTGGCGCTTTTGTCTCGCATTCGGGTCACGTTTACGAATTAAGTGTTGTCTGTCCTGCCTCGTGCTCATGGCATCTGCCAGCCGAGGGTCGGATAAACGGGGATTGATGTCGGTATGAATGAGCAATTGAACGGATTGGCCCGCTCGAACGCGTTTGGCGCGGCGATCGTGCTTGTGATCCGGGCAATTATCGTCGCCATCGGTCTTGCGCTCATGGTTCTCGCTGTGCCGATCGGCCTTGTGACACCTTTCCTACCGATTGGTGCAATGATCGGCTTTTTGGGTCTGATCATGGTCGCGGGCGCCTCAAAGACACTGCATGGCTATATTACGCGGACTCTGCGTCGCTGGCCCTGGCTGTGGAAGCGCGTGCGCTGGGCCTTCGGCGAAAAGGACGGCAACCCGGCGGAATAAAGTCCTCTCCCTGATAACGGTCTGGCGGCACAATCATCAGATCAATAAAAAACCCGGAGCAGCGCTCCGGGTTTTTATTATTCAGTCTTGGGTGATGGCTGTTTCAACCCGGCCTAGTTCAACCGATCACCGACAGACTTGATGTCCGCATCGACGATCTTATTGAGATCTGTCTTCTTCAGCTTGGTCTTGAGGATTTCCTCAGCAGCCTGTGCCGCCAGCTCGGCCGCTGCAGACTTGACCTCAGCCGCTGCCTGGGCTTCCGCCTGGGCAATGCGTTGTTCCGCGAGGGCGGTGCGACGCTCGAGCCGTTCGGTCAGCTCGGCGCGTGCCTCTGCCTTGAGCATTTTGGCTTCGGATTTCGCTTGATCGACAATAGCCGCAGCTTCTGCCTCCGCCTCGCGCTGCTTGCGCTGATAAGAGGCGAGCAATTCGGCTGCCTCCTCACGCAGGCGCTTGGCCTCCTCGAGCTCGTCCT
>JBELMP010000123.1:0-7839 GCA_042095695.1 Maricaulis sp.
AACTTCTTCTTGTCGAAGACTTTCATGACCTGTTTGAGGTCCTGCCCGCGCTTGAGGATCTGGCCGCTCATCGAGACGATCTTGTACTGTCCCTGCCGGTTGGCGTCTGCCGGGGTCTTTACGATGGAGTAGATGGGCACTTCGCTGGCACGCCGGAAGATTGAGAACACGGCGCAATCGCGCAGGCCGTCAATCGCATAATCCTTGAACTCGCCCTGCGCCACAAGCCGCCCATAGACACTGAGTATCGCGTCCAGTTCGCGTCGATGCCACATGACGGATTGTGGGACGGGCTTCCCGGACTGCGTGCTTTCGAACAACAGAATTCTCCTGACAGTTGAATACTCTATACTAGCTTACAAACTTTTCACGCCGTGCCCAAAATTCGCCTTAATCCGGGCACTTTCACGCCACACAGCATGGCCAGATTTTCCGTGTCGGCCGGGCGCGTGAAGCTCCGGATCCTGGTTTATGACAGCCCCCCCAGCCCCCCGGATCATGGAGTGCGGACCGGTCGACACCCTATCCTAACATCCTGAAAACCAGTACCTGTTTTCAGACTGGCCAATTTCGTCTTGGCGCGCTAGGCCTATGCATCTGTTTGATGAGCGCTGCGATGCTGGTTGCTGACTCTCTCGTAAAAAATTTCGGACACTTCCGCGCGGTTGATGGCATCACCTTCACCGTCGAACGTGGTGAAGTCCTTGGTTTTCTTGGTCCTAATGGCGCCGGGAAGTCGACCACAATGCGTATGCTGGCCGGCTGTCTGGAACCGGATACCGGCTGTGCAACAATTGCCGGACATGATTGCGTTCAGGATCGTCTGGAGGCCCAGTCACGCCTGGGTTATCTGCCAGAGGGAGCTCCGGCCTATCCTGCAATGACGCCCCGCGGCTTTGTCGCTTTCGGTCTGCGTGCCCGGGGCTTCAAGGCGGACAGTCTGGAGCGGGCAACCGAGCACGCGCTTGAACGCGCCCGCCTCGGCGCTATGGCCGACAAGCCCATCGGGACCCTGTCCAAAGGCTATAAGCGACGCGCTGCGCTTGCTGCCGCCATCGCCCACGACCCGGCCGTGCTGATCCTGGATGAGCCGACGGATGGGCTGGACCCCAATCAAAAAGACGGGGTGCGGGCCTTGATCAAGGAGATGGCTCCGGAAAAGGCGATCATTATCTCGACGCATATTCTCGAAGAAGTTCCGGCCGTATGCAGCCGGGCGATTCTGATCGCCGGCGGCCGCCTCCTGTTTGACGGCACCCCGCATGATCTGGCGCAGACGACGAAGACCAAGACGGTTGAAGCCGCCTTCCGCCAGATGACCCGGAGTGGGGAGGCTCGCCTATGATGGATGCGTTCCAGGCCGTCTATCGGCGCGAGCTGACCAGCTATTTTCAAACGCCGCTGGCCTATGTCTTTCTGGCGGTATTCGCGGTGGCTGCGCCGGCATTCGCTTTTTATATCGGGCGGTTCTTCGATACCAACCGTGCCGATCTGGCCCCCCTCTTCGACTACTTGCCATGGCTTCTGGTCATCCTCATGCCAGCGCTGGCCATGCGAGCCTGGGCGGAGGAGCGCGACCGCGGAACGCTGGAATTCATGATGGCGTTACCCATTCCGCTATGGGCGGCGACGGCCGGGAAGTTCGCCGCGGCCTGGTCAGTGGCTGGTGCCGCGCTCGTGTTGACCTTTCCGATGTGGATCGCAGTCAATTATCTCGGTTCGCCGGACAATGCCGCCATTGCAACTGCCTATTTCGGCGCCTTCCTGATGGCGGGCGGCTATCTGGCGGTCGGGCAGGCCCTGTCTGCGACAACGTCGAACCAGGTCATCGCCTTTGTGCTGGGCACTGGGGCGAGTTTTCTGCTGACCATGGCCGGCCTGCCCTTCGTGCTCGCCGCCCTGGCCGATGGTGCCCCGGTCTTTGTCGCAGAATTCATCGCCGGCCTGAGTGCGCTGGAGCATTATAATGCCTTCCGCTTCGGCGTGATTGGCCTGCCCAACTTATTTTACTTCCTCGGATTGATTGCCGCCTCGCTGAGTTGTGCGGGGCTTTTGATCGCCGACCGGCGCGGGGGTGGTCGATGACGCGTTCCGCCTATCTCCCCCTCATGCTGATCAGCGTGGTGGTCCTCTTTCTGGCCGGCAATCACTTGGTGAGCCAGAGCCTGCGCGGGGTTCGGCTCGATTTGACCGAGCAGGGGCTTTATCGCCTGTCCGAGGGCAGCCGGGAGGTGATCGACCGGATCAATGAGCCCGTGGAATGGCGCTTTTATCACTCGCGCAGCCTGGCGGCCCAATATCCTGCGATCCGCAGCTATGCGACCCGTGTGCGGGAGTATCTGCGCGCCTATGAGGAGTATTCAGGGGGCGCCATCCGCCTGATCGAAATCGATCCCCAGCCTTTCAGCGAGGCGGAGGATGCGGCTCTCGCGGCTGAGCTCCTGCCCATCCCGACGGAAACCGGCGAGCAGATCTATTTCGGCCTGGTTGCGAGCAATTCAGTCGATCAAAGCGCGGTCATTGCCCAGTTTTTCGAGGAAAATGAAAGTCGGCTGGAATTCGAACTGACCCAGACGCTTGCCGAGATTGAACGGGCCCGCCCGCCGCGCCTTGCCATTATCACCAGCCTGGCAATCTCGCCTGATCGCGGCGCTCCCAACCGTTTTGTGCGGGAATTACTGGGCAGTTACGAGCTTGACTGGCTGGACCGCGATTTCACCGAATTGCCGGATGTCGACGCGATATTGATCCTTCACCCCTTTCCGCTGGACGAGGCGCAGCTTTATCGCATTGACCAATACGTTCTGGGCGGCGGCAATCTCGTTGTTATGCTCGACCCGATGGCGCACATGGCATTGCGGCCCGGCCCGGATGGGCTGCCACCGATCGATGCCGACCGTGGCTCGGATCTGGGGCCGCTTCTGGCCAGCTGGGGTGTGCAATGGGATCGCGAGACAGTGGCGATGGACCGGGCGCTTGGGCTGCAGGTCCAGATTACCGAGGCCGATGGTCGTGCCACCAGCCGCGCCTACCCGCTCTGGTTCTCTATCGGCCCCGAACAATTGAGCGCCGCTGACCGTGCCACATCAGATCTCGACCGCGGCGTGAACTTTGGGTCGCCCGGCGTTCTCCTGCCGCTTGCCGACAGGCTGCTCAGCTTTCAGCCGCTCATGCAGACCAGCCCGGAAGGGGCGCTACTGGATGCCGATATCGCTGCCGGAGCGCCGAGCCCAGACGAATTGCTGCGGAATTATGATCCATCGCCGGAACCCCTGGTGCTTGGGGCGCGACTGGAGGGTCTGGCGATCACAGCCTTCGGCGATGGCCCGCCGGCGGAATCCTCCTTTTTCAATCCCGCAGCGCACCTGGCCGAGGCCGTCGCGCCCACCCGCATCGTTGTGATCGCCGATGCAGACTGGCTCGATGACAGCTATTATGTGAGCCGCGATCCGACCTTCGGCGAGCTGATTGTCGCCGACAATCTGGCCCTGGCCATGAATCTGCTCGACGGGGCGGCGGGCGATGAGGCGCTGATCTCCCTGCGGTCGCGGGCACCCTCCTATCGGCCAATGGAGCGTGTGGATGCGCTTCGGGCTGAAGCGGAGGCGCGCTATTTCCAGCTGCAGGCCGAGATCCAGGCGGAAATTGCGGCGGATCAGGATCGTCTGAACGCGCTTGAGAGCAGTGGCGCCGCCTCGGCGCTTTATGCAGAAGGTGAAAGCGGCGCCCTCGACGAAGCCCGCGCGCTCAGGGCGCGGATTCTGGAAGGTCGAGCACGCTTGCGAGAGGTGGAACGCGAATTCCGCCGCGATATCAATGCGCTGGATGCCTGGCTGCAATTCTGGACGATCTTCATTCCGCCTTTCCTGGTCGTACTGATTGCCCTGGCCGGGGTGATTTTCGGGCGTCGTAAGGCGGTGACCTCATGAGTCAGCCGATGGACAACCAACGTCGTAAACATCTTCTGGTGACTGCCGGTGCTGCCCTGGCGGCTCTCCTGCTCGCGATTATGGTGACGCTGATGGATGCTTCGCGCAGCTGGACACCCAGCGTGAGCGGGCCGGTTATTCCGGACTGGAGTGACCGGGTGGCGGCCGCCTCTGCCATTGAAATAACCACGGCTGATGGCCGTTTTACCGTGGCTCGGGAGGGAGATCGCTGGATTATGCCAGAGCGCGATGGCTACGCTGTCCGCCCCGATCAGATTGCCGGCCTCGATCGCCTGCTTGAAGGGCTCGCCTATATCGGTGCGCGCACATCTGATCCCGACAAGCACGCCCGGATTGGCCTGGCCGAGCCGGGCCTCGACGGCGGCGGCGTGCAGGTCACGGTGCGCGATGCAGATGGGCGTGTTCTCAGCGATTATCTTTTTGGAGAGGTGCGCAGTCGGACACTGTATTTCCGGCGTCCCGATACAGCGCGGAGTTTCGCGGCAAGCCTGCCGGAGGATGTCGATGCCGCCTTGCTCACGCGCGCGGCTGATGAATGGCTGGAGCTTGACTTTATTGCCCTGGGCCGCAGCGCTGTGGCCCGCAGTGTGATCGAAGCGGAAGATGGCAGCCGCTATGTTCTGGAGCGCCCGGCGAGCTCGATCCGCAATTTCTCCCTGCGGCAACCGAGCGGATGGGAACCGATCACCGCCGGCGCTGGTAATGGTCCCGCTTCGGCCCTGTCGCGAATCCGGTTTCGCGATGTCCGTCGCACCGAACGCCTTACCGGTGCTGTCGTCGGATCGCATACGGCGGAGACTTTCGGGGGCTTGCAGATCCGGCTGGATATTATTGCGCAGGGTGAGACCCGCTGGGCGGTCATCAGCGCATCGGCCCTGAGTGACGACGCACAGGCCGAAGCTGATTCGTTGCAAATGCGAACCCAGGGCTGGGCATATTTATTGAGTGATCTCAGCCTTGACCGGCTGCTGCGACCGCTGTCTGAAATAGCAGATCCGCGGTTGGAGCCGGGCGATGCGCCTTAATCAGATCACCATTCCTGTCAGCAATATCGGCCGGTCGAAAGCGTTTTACATGCGTCTTGGCTTCCGGCTTCTGGTCGATAGCGAGCATTATACCCGTTTCCTCGCGCCGGATGGGGACACGACTTTCTCCCTGCATCTGGCCGACGACAAAGTATCGCCTGGCGCGGTCATCTATCTGGAATGCGACAGGGTCAATCACGAGGTCGAACGCTTGCAGCAGCGCGGCTTCGAGTTCGAAGCCCAGCCGGAGGACAAGGGCTGGTTGTGGCGCGAGGCGGTGTTGCGCGATCCGGATGGGCATATGATCAAGATTTATCATGCCGGGAAGAACCGGATTGACCCACCCTGGCGTGTGAAAAACAGCTAGTCTTCGATCAAGCCTCAGACATGCATGGTCCAGATGCGCTGCTGAGACGCATTCGGCTCTGGTTTTCAGGCCCGATCTGCAAGAGCCTGGTGTGGCGCACAACGAATAGCCGCCCAGAACCGGAGATCCTCTCATGTCCAAATCCTACCAGATCGGTTTTGTCCTCTTCCCCGACCTGACCCAGCTGGATTTTACCGGCCCGCTCCAGGTGCTTACCCGCCTGCCCGGCGCACGAACGCATCTGATTGCCAAGAGTTTGGAGCCTGTGAAGACTGATTGTGGCCCTTTCATCATGCCCTCCATCACCATGGCCGACTGTCCGGATCTTGATCTCATCTGCATTCCCGGCGGCTGGGGCGTGGATGATGCAATGCGTGATCGCGAAACCATGGATTTTGTGAAGCGCCAGGGTGCCGGGGCGGAATATGTGACCTCGGTCTGTACCGGCGCCTTCATTCTGGGCGCTGCGGGCTTGCTGCAGGGCAAGCGGGCAACCACGCATTGGCGCTATCATAAGCATCTCAGCGCCGTCGGTGCCATTCCGGAAAAGGCACGCGTCGTCCGGGACGGTAATCTGTTCACCGGAGGTGGTGTCACTGCGGGGATTGATTTCGCCCTCACCGTGGTGCGGGAAATCGCCGGCGAGGCCATCGCCCAGGCGGTGCAGCTCGGGCTGGAATATGACCCGCACCCGCCGGTGGATGCGGGGTCGCCCGACAAGGCACCGGCCGCGATCCGCGCGGCGGTTGAGGACCGTTTTGCGCCCCGGATCGAGGCCTTCGAACTGGCATTGAAGGCGGCGCTGGACGCGGACTAGTCCTCTGCCTGCCGCATGACCCGGTCAGCGGCTGTGCGGGCAAATTTCAGGGTGATCGCCTTGCGCCGAGCGGCGGCGAGCTTTTCCTCAGGGCTTTCCCGGACAATGGCGCCGCCAAACCCGTCCGCGATGACCAGACCGACATCACCGGGAATGAGGTCGTGGGGGAAGCGCTGGGACACAGCGAAATAGAAAAAGTCGCAGAACGCCCCGTATTCGGCCCATTTATTGTCGGCGCGGAAATCCGCGATACCGGACTTTATCTCGATAATGGCAATCTCGCCCTTGCGCCCAATACAGAACAGGTCTGCGCGCCGGCCGCCGGGCAGGGAGAATTCCGGTATGGCGCTATAGCCCAATTGCCAGAAGAGGCGTGCAGCGCCGCGCATCAGAGCCTGGGCGTTATCAATCTCCGGATTGAGCGGGGAGGCGACATCATTCAAGTCCATGGCTGGCACTATGTTCCGTATTTGTTCGACTGGCAAGCATGCGTCCCAAAACCGGACTTGGCACTGGAGACCTGGCCACCTAACTAAGGCTTATGTATCCGCACCAGCTTTCCGACCCGCTCGCAATCAGCGCTGCCGATTTTGAAGGCTTTGCCATTCAGGCATTCGAGGCCTTGCCAGCGGCTTTGCGAGAGCCGTGCACGAGCGTCCAGATCTTCATCGCCGATTTCGCGGAGCCGGCCATCCTTCGAGATTTCGGGATGGAGGACCCCTATGAGCTCACCGGGCTCTATCACGGTGTTGATCTGACCCAGAAATCCATCAGCTGGAGCCAGGTCGAGCCGGACCGGATCTTTCTCTATCGCCTGCCCATTCTTGCGGAATGGGTGGAGCGTGGGGATGAGACACTCGGGCATTTGATCCAGCACGTCTTGATACACGAAATTGGCCACCATTTCGGACTCTCGGACGCCGCCATGCATGAGATCGAGGACTCCGTGCGTTAACCCTTAATTAAGGACTCATCCCACGATCTCTGCCACCCATTGCGGAACTACCTTTGATGCCAAGCCTTTACGGTGTTCATCGAAGAGTGAAGATGTGTCCGTATCGTCCAGATTCAGCTCGACACAATGCGCGCCAACCTGTTTGGCGAGCTGGCTGAAGCCGGCGGCGGGATAGACGGTTCCGGACGTGCCGATGGCGACAAACAGGTCACAATCCTCCAGCTGGTTATAGATCAGATCCATTTCCATCGGCATTTCGCCGAACCAGACGATGTGCGGGCGCAGCCCACCGGCCTTGCGGCAATTCAGACAGGGCAGATCCACGCTGATCTCATCAAAGGCCTCGTGCACATAGCCGCAATGCTCGCAGCGCATTTTCTTGAGTTCACCATGCATGTGGACCAGGCGTTCCGACCCGGCGTGCTCATGCAGATCATCGACATTCTGGGTGACCAGCAGAAACTCGCCGCCCCTGGCGATCCAGGCCTTTTCCAGTTCCGCCAGGGCATGATGGGCGGCATTGGGCCTGGCCTGTTTCAGTCCGGCCCTGCGTGCATTGTAAAACGCATGGACCTGGTCAGGCTGGGTGGCGAAGGCTTCCGGGGTCGCCAGTTCGCGCCAGTCAAACTTTGCCCAGATGCCGTCCGTGTCGCGAAAGGTGCCGAGGCCGGACTCCGCGGAAATGCCGGAGCCGGTGAGGATAATCAGGGAACGGGTCATGGCCG
>JBELMP010000124.1:0-7853 GCA_042095695.1 Maricaulis sp.
GCGATAGCCGCTGACACCGGCCTCGATATCCGCGTCGCTGAACAGGGCTGCGAGGCCCGCCGTAGTGAATCGCGCCGAGGCTCGATAGGTCTCCGGTTCGAATGAGCCGCTGATCACGATATTGGCAACCTGGAAGATCATGACAGATCCGGCGTATTGGACTGTCACATTCTGGGCCGGGATCGCGGAATGATCTGCATCATCAGCGCCAGCGGCTGTGCCGAGGGTCGTAAGGCCAAGCCCCGCGCCGATAATCAATGCCTTTTTCACGCTTTACTCTCCTTCAGATCGGCCCCGCCGGCCCTATTTCCTGTTTTGAGACGAACACAAGAACTGCAATAACATGCCGTTTCAGGCTGCAAGATGAACGCCACAAGCTTGACGCAGCCTTTCCGCTCCGTTATTTCGCCCGCTCCCGCGGTGGCTGCAAGGCCAAAGCGCAAGAATTCTATTGTTGAAAGGTGCGACTATCATGGCACGTCGCTGCGAATTGACTGGTACGGGTGTGATGACGGGGAATAACGTCTCCCACGCGCATAATAAAACCCGCCGCCGTTTTCTGCCGAATCTGTGCGATGTAACGCTGTCTTCGGACAAGCTGGGCCGCAGCTTCAAGCTCCGCATTGCGGCGAAAGCGCTGCGTTCCGTCGATCATATTGGTGGTCTGGACGCTTTCCTTCTGAAAGCCCGTGACGAACAACTCTCTGATCGCGCGCTCAAGATCAAGCGTGAGCTGAAAAAGGCCAACCTGGCCTAAGGGTTCTGCACAAAGCATTCAGACAACGCCCGCTGCCTCGCAGCGGGCGTTGTTGTTTTCACTGGGCGGCGCTAGCCTTGTCCATCACGGATTCTCTCGGGGGAGGCGGCCATGGTACGCTTTGGAGTATTGCTCGCAGCTGCGGTTCTGACCGCTTGTTCCGGCAGCGAGCCGGGTGGTCCGTCATATGACCAGGAGATTGCCTATGCTGACCGGGTTTACTGGGGCGGCGCGATCTACACGGCCAATGATGATCAGCCGCTGGTCGAGGCGGTGGCCACCAATGATGGCCGGATCAGCTATGCTGGCACCGAAACCGAGGCGCAGATCCTGATCGGCCCGGACACGGAAATTATCGATATCAATGGCGGCGCCATGTATCCCGGCTTTACCGACAGTCATATTCATGTCTATGGCGTCGGTGCCCGCGAGCGCACGCTCAATCTGGACAGTGTGATCTCGATCGCTGACATGGTGGAGCGTGTTGCCGAGACCATTGCCGCCGCCGAGAGCAACGAGGTCGTTTTCGGTCGCGGCTGGATCGAGACCCATTATCCTGAGGCGCGTTTTCCGACCCGGCAGGATCTTGATGCCGTCGCTCCTGCCCATCCAGTGGTCCTGGTCCGCGCCGATGGCCACGCGCTGGTGGCCAATTCGCTCGCCCTGGAACTGGGCGGTATCACACGGGACAGCATCGCGCCGGACGGCGGAGAAATTCTGTTCGATGAGGACGGTGAACCGACCGGCATGCTGATCGATACCGCCATGTATCCGGTCTCCGCCCTGGTCGCAGAGCCGACCCCGGATGTCCGCGCCGACATTTATGCGGAAGGCGCGGAGCGTCTCGCCAGCCTGGGCTGGGCGGGGGCGCATGACATGTCCGTGCCCTATGCAGATGTCGATATGATCGAAGGCCTGGCGGAGGCTGATCGTCTGCCAATTCGGGTTTATGTCTCGATCAATCCGGACGGGTTTGCCGAGCTGGCCCGCATATCCCCGCGCATGGTGGATGATGGGCGGGTGATCACCCGCGCAGTCAAAGTCTATATGGACGGTGCGCTTGGCTCGCGTGGCGCGGCCCTGCTGGAGCCCTATTCGGACCGGCCGGAAACCTCGGGCCTGACCATCGCCGAAGAGGACCAGACCATCGGCCTGTTTACCGAGGCCCTGCGCTCTGGTGTGCAGATGAATGTCCATGCCATCGGTGATCTTGGTAATCGCAACCTGCTCAACTGGGTCGAGCAGGCGCTCGAGCAGGTGCCTGCCGATCAGCGGGCCTTGCCGGATCATCGCTGGCGTGACGAGCACACCCAGATCGTTCATCCCGATGATATTCCGCGCTTCGCGGCTCTTGGAGTGATCGCCTCGATGCAGCCCTCGCACGCCATTGGAGATCTGCATTTTGCTCCGGCTCGACTGGGGGATGACCGACTGAACGGGGCCTATGCCTGGCAGTCGCTGCTCGATGCCGGTGCGCGTATTACCGGCGGATCCGATGCGCCTGTCGAGCAAGGTGATCCCCGTATCGAATTCTATGCGGCTATTGCCCGGGCTGATCTGTCCGGTTTCCAGGGAGAGAATTGGCACCCGAATGAGGCCTTGTCGCGCGACGACGCCCTGAAACTCTTTACGCTATGGCCGGCCTATGCGTCGTTCCGCGAGGATGAGCTGGGCTCGATAGAAGTGGGCAAGCGGGCAGATTTTACTGTCTTCTCCGGCGATATCATGACGATCGAACCGATGGAGATCCTTGGGGTCACGCCTTGGATGACTGTGGTGGATGGCGTTACGGTCTATGAGCATGCCGACGCCTTCCATCATTGCGCAGACTGCTAAACCCGCCCGGCCACGCTCGAGAAATCAATCTTCTTCATCGGGGCTGGTCCGCCGGTCGATCTAGGCGCGATCACCGCATCCTCATCAAACAGGGCGGCCAGCTGATCGGTAATGGCACCGCCAAGCTGGTCGACATCATTGATGGTGACGGCGCGGCGATACCAGCGCGTGACATCATGGCCGATACCGATGGCGAGAAGCTCAACATCGGATCGCTTCTCGATCATGGCGATGGTCTCGCGCAGATGCTTTTCCAGATAGCCGGCTGTATTCGCCGATTGCGTCCCGTCATCGACCGGAGCCCCATCGGAAATCACCATCAGGATGCGACGTTGTTCCGGACGCCCGGCAAGGCGTTTCCAGGCCCAGCTTAAGGCTTCGCCATCAATGTTTTCCTTGAGCAGGCCTTCGCGCATCATCAAGCCGAGATTGACCCGCGCGCGGCGCCAGGGCGTATCCGCAGATTTGTAGATGATATGGCGCAGATCATTGAGCCGGCCCGGCTGTTGCGGCTTGCCGTCCGCCAGCCATTTTTCCTTCGACTTGCCGCCCTTCCAGGCCTTGGTCGTAAAGCCGAGGATTTCAGTCTTTACGCTGCAGCGTTCCAGCGTACGCGCGAGTATGTCTGCGCAGGCCGCCGCCACGGTAATAGGACGGCCGCGCATGGAGCCTGAATTGTCCAGCAGGAGGGTTACGATGGTGTCGCGGAACTCCGTATCGCTTTCCTGTTTGTAGGAGAGGGGGAGAGTAGGGTCCGCGATCACCCGTGCCAGACGCGAGCCGTCCAGAACCCCTTCCTCAAGGTCGAATTTCCAGGCGCGCTCCTGCTGGGCCATCAGGCGGCGCTGGAGCCGGTTGGCAAGGCGTCCGACCACCTGATCGAGCCCTTTCAGAGTGTTATCAAGATAGCGCCGCAAGCGCTCCAGCTCATCAGCATCGCAAAGATCACTGGCCTGGATGACTTCATCGAATTCTCGGGTGAACACTTTGTAGGCATCTGTGGTCCGGTCATCCGAGGGTCGCCAGTTCGGTCGCATCGAGGTCTGCGCCGCCCCGTCATCATCCATGGCTTCGACGCGGGTATCGAGATCATCGGTATCGGCGTTTATCTCGTCCTCGTCTGCCGCCGTGCCGGAGGCATCCGGCGTGTCCGGATCGCCACCATCATCGCCATCGGGCTGTTCATCCTCGCCCGTGCGCTGTTCGCGATCGACGCCCTCGTCTTCGTCGTCAGGGTTTTCGCTCTCTTCGGGGTCACCGCCCAGCTCGTCCGCCAAATCGAGATCCTGGATGACTGTGCGCAGCGCGTCGGCAAAGGCCTGCTGGTCCTCGGCAATCTCCGACAGCGCGTCCAGCGAGAGGCCGGCCAGGTCCTCCAGCTGATCGCGCCAGACCGTCATGAGTCCCAGCGCTTCGGGTGGAATTGGGCGCCCGGAGACGCGCTCGCGCACGAGCATGGCCAGCGCCTCTTCCATCGGCGCGCCCTGGCGGTCTTCGACCCTTTGCCAGCCCTTTTGCTTGCAGCGCTGGATCAGGGCTGCATCGAGATTTTCAGCGACTCCGGCCATCTCGCGCGCGCCGAGCGCTTCCACGCGTGCCTGTTCCGCGGCATGGAATATCGCGCGCGCGGTGGCGCCGGGCGGCAGCGCCTTGACGTGTTGGGCCTCATCATGATGGGCCAGCCGCAGGGCCAGGGCATCGGCACGACCGCGAACGGTCGCCGCGGCGCGCTCGGTCGGTTCCGGACCGGGATTGGGCAGAACCAGGCGACCGCCGTTCAGCCCCGCAATCTCGCCGCCAAAGCGGACTTCCAGCTCATTATCCCCGGCGATCGCGCGGGTGGTAATCGTCAGGGCACGCTTGAACGCGTCAGGATCTGAAGGCGGCTGGCTCATAGGCGCAAAGGTAGCGGTTTCCTTCGCAATTGCGAGAGGGCAAATGCGATCAATCGCCGTAAACCCCCCGCTAACCCTGATCCGGCATTCTGGAAAGTAATTCCCGTATAAGCGGGGCATTCGCTCAGCCGGAAAACCGGCGGGCACCGAAGGTGGCGAGAGTTGGCTGGATGGGCTTTTCGGTTCATTCCATGGCCGGCACCAATGCGGCGTTGCGGCATATCGATGCGCTGACACGGCAGACAAGTGTCGTGCAGGAGCGGATCGCAACGGGGTTGAAGGTCGGCAGCGCCAAGGATGATGGCGCGGTCTGGGCTCTTGCTCAGACGATGCGGGCGTCGAATACGGCGCGCGAGGCTTCCCTGCAATCTATCGATATGGCGACCGGTGTTGTCGAAGTGGCGATGGCCGCGGCGCAGGGGATTTCCGACCTGATGGTGGAGATGAAAGAAAAGCTCGTCGCCGCAACGGATGTTTCGCTCGACGAGAATTCCTGGCGCACGCTGATGAGCGACTACATTATCCTGGGCAATCAATTGAACCGGCTTGCCGAGAATGCGGAGTTCAACGGGATCAACCTTCTGGAGAGTGGTGCCTCTGACCTTTCCGTCCTTGTCGGCGATGATGCCGGCGATACGATGAGCATCGCGGCGGAAAACCTGATCGATGGCGGTGGCATACTCGATGTCGGCCTGCCGGGAAGCCTGCCTTACGGATCCACCGCCGTGATTGCCAGCCAGCCGGATACGTCCATGGTCACCACGTTCGAACAGTCCATGGATGACGTGAATGCGGCCATTTCCCGTTTGGGAACCGGGTTGAAGACCTTGCATATCCAGCGTGAGCTGTTGATGAAACAATATGACGCGACGGCGGCCGGGATTGGCAATCTGGTTGATGCGGATCTGGGCCGCGAAAGCGCCCGGCTGAACGCGCTTCTCGTTCGTCAGGACCTTGGTGTTCAAGCCCTCGAAATCGCGAATCGCGCCCCGCGTCTGATCCTGAATTTCTTCCAGTAATCCTCGCCAATCCGGCATTCCGCGCTAGCTTGAGCGGCTCAATGACAGGATGGCCTTGATGCGGATTGCGATTATTGGAGCGGGTATGGCAGGTCTGGCCTGCGCAGATGCGCTGCGCCCTGGCGGATTTGAGATAACGGTCTTTGAAAAGAGCCGGGGCACTGGCGGGCGTCTGGCGACGCGCCGCAGTGAGATCGGCGGGTTTGATCATGGCGCGCAATTCGTGACGGCTCGTGATCCCGGTTTCAAAACTTATCTGAAACGCGCCAAGTCCGCCGGCTCAGCCACTAGATGGAAGGCGGCCGCGGCTCAGGATGACATTTGGTGGACGGGACAGCCGGGCATGAGCGGTTTGGTCAAACCGCTGGCTGCGGGACTGGATATCCGCACCGGTGAGCGTGTAACCCGCCTGCATGCACAATCGGGTGCCTGGACACTGGAGCTGGAGAGCGGGGTCGAGGCCGGATTTGATGCTGTGCTGCTGGCCATACCCGTCGATCAAGCCAGAGCGTTGCTTGGTGATTATAGGACAAGCTTTGCCAGTCTCGACCATGTCGCGCTCGCGCCGTGCTGGACTGTCTTATTGGGCTTCAAGTCCGCAGTCCCCGCGCCCGCCGATGTGCTGCGCGATCGTGGCGTGATTGCCTGGGCCGCGCGGGAAAATGCCCGGCCAAAGCGCGACCGCAAAAGCGAACGCTGGGTGCTGCAGGCCAGCGCGGATTGGTCGCGAGACCATCTTGAAGACTATGGCGCATCCGTGCTCGAAGACCTGCGACTGGCCTTCGCGGACCTGGTGGGTGCTGCGCTTCCAGAGCTAGTGCATGCGGATGCGCATCGCTGGCGTTACGCCAAGGTCGAGGAGGCGTTTGGCCAGCCTTGTCTGTGGAATAAGGGGCTCGGACTGGGCCTCGCCGGGGATTGGTGTCTCGCGCCGCGCGTCGAAGCAGCCTTCATGAGCGGCCGGGCGCTCGCCGAGGCGGTCATAGAGACGCATGGTCGCTAGGATGAAGCAGACGAGCGCTCCTAACGTCGATTGGCAGCCCTCGCGTGAGGCCGGTCAGGAGCGCCTGTCGCAGTTTCTTCCCGCAGCGGGGATCGACTACGCGAAGCGCCGGAATTTCGATCTGGGACGTGAGAACCGAAGCAATGTCTCGGCCCTCTCTCCCTGGATCCGACATGCGCTGCTCGACGAGGCAGACATTCTTCGATCTGTGCTCGACCGCCATGGCGCCGCAGCGGCGGAAAAATTCATCCAGGAAGTCGTTTGGCGGGGATATTTCAAGGGCTGGCTGGAGCACCGCCCCGAGGTCTGGGATGGCTATCGCGCGGATCGCGATGCGGGGCTTGCCGCGCTGGGGAAAAATGCCGGCCAGCGCAAAGCCTATGGCGAAGCGGTGGATGGGCGCACCGGGATTGAGGCGTTCGATCATTGGGCGCGCGAGCTGGTTGAGACCGGCTATTTGCATAATCACGCCCGCATGTGGTTCGCCAGTATCTGGATTTTCACCCTAAACCTTCCCTGGTCCTTGGGTGCGGACTTCTTCTACCGCCACTTGCTCGATGGCGACCCCGCGTCCAACACGTGTTCCTGGCGCTGGGTGGCGGGGCTGCACACGCCGGGCAAGCACTACATCGCCCGCGCCGAGAATATAGCCAAATTCACCGAAGGGCGTTTTGATCCAAGGGGTCAGCTCAATGAAGGCGCTGACCCGGTTGAGTTTGCGACGGTCAATCCCGACCCGGTGCCGCCGGACCTAGCGCTCGCCCTGAATGATCTGGAGGGCGCGGGCTGGATGCTGACGCCGGATAGTTCTGTTCATGTAGACAAGATTGACGGGCCTGTGGCCGGACTGGCCATGCCGCATTTACGTTCACCCTGGCCCGTGAGCGATGCAGTCATGGCCTTTGAAAGAGCTGCCATGCTTGAGCGCTGCGGCGAGGGCGATGTTTTCACCGAGGTCGAGGCGCTACCCGTCGCCCTGGGGCAATGGGTCCAGCAACAGGGCCTTAACCACGTCGTCCTTCCTCATATCAGCGTCGGTCCCTATCGCGAGCTTACGTCGGTCATCTTGGCTGCACTCGAAAATGCCGGCGTCCAGGTCATTCACCACAGCCGACCCTATGATCGCGCCCTTTGGCCAAACGCGGCACGAGGTTTCTTCAAGTTGAAAAGCAAATTGCCGTCGATATTGCGAGCGCTTGATCTCGCTTAAGCGCGAAGCCGCCAAGTATCAGAAACCATAAATCCGTTTCGCGACCCGATAAGTATTCGCATACGCCTCGATCGATGCGCTGATCGGGTCCGCATAGCCGCCGCCAATGCCCATGGAGACAGATCGGAAGAGC
>JBELMP010000125.1:0-7825 GCA_042095695.1 Maricaulis sp.
GATGTCGGTTTGCCGGATGGGTTCGATGAGTCGCTCTCTATCGGTGCCCAGATCAGTCTATGGGACGGATTCTTGGTCTCCTGGCTCCCATGGATGCAGTCGGCAGCGCCGGAAGTCGCGATCAAGACAAGTGTCGGCTACTCAGACACGATGCTCCAGTCGGTATCCGATGGGTTGCTCGATCTTGCCGTCATTTATCGTCCCCAGAGCCGACCGGGACTCAAGATTGAGCAACTCTTCGAGGAGCAGCTGGTCTGTGTTTCCAGTGAACCTGACCCACAGCCCGGCCTCAATGCACGCTATGTTTTTATCAATTGGGGGCCAGAGTTTCAGGCAGACCATGCTTTGAACTACCCCAATTTCAAGATGCCATCACTGTTTATGGATATAGGTGGCCTGGCCGTCTCCTATCTCCTGGATAACACGGCATCCGGTTACCTGCCGCTCCGCATCGTTGCGCCTTATCTGGAAGACGGACGTCTCCAGCGCGTTCCTGACACTCCAGCGTTTTCTTATCCAGTCTATGCTGTCTACTCGACAGAAGAACAGAACAATTCTGTTGAAACGGCTCTGTCGGGTTTGAAAGAATTCGCCGCCTTGATCACGCGCTAGCTCATCCATTTGCAGAACCGATGGCTCCGGCGAACAAAATTCGTTTCGCGACAAGTCTTTGTCACACTACTGAATGGAAGGGCGACCGCTATGTCGCTTGAAAGCCGCAATAGGGACTGGAGCGCATATGAACACGGACAGGCTTTCGGTTGCCGTTTCCAATTGGCGACAGGACACTGGGGCCCAGTCTTTGATTTCTACGCCGCGCAATGCTCGAGTTCTGCTCGCCTATCAGCAGATAACTGAAGAAAAAGATGGGCCTGTAACCGATGCTTTCGTGACTGCACAATTTGGCGAAGGGCTGCCATATCTTTATGAAGTGAGGGCTGAGGGCGAGCCGCGCGAATATCGATTTCGGATTGCTGAGATTGAAGCCAATCTGGCGAAGTTTCTTGGCGCGCGGCCGGGCGAATGGATTGACAGCACGTTGCTTGGCGGTGTTGAGCAGGCCTTCTCGGAAAGCCTGCGCGCGGCTGGGACCGCCCTGACACCCATGATTGTACGCATTTCATTGGGATTAGGCTCAGGGGCTCTGCGACATTTCGAAAATCTCGTGCTGCCATTCTCTTCATCCAGCGATCCGGGTGAGTTAATCTTGATCGGCGCCCTGGACGAGGTCGGGGTTGTGGGACCGCATTCTCGCGAACTGCAATGGGCCAATGTTGCGGCTGCACGGGCCTCACCGATTGGTGTTGCACGTCCAATCAGGAACTAGTCAAAAGGCCGAAATATGGGTCCTCCTTCCGGAAGACCCATACCAGGGGGCGTTGCCTTTTGGGGGGCTTGGCTCCGCCTTTTCGCCGCTATAGCGGCTCGGAATAGACGATCAGCGTCTGTCGAAGGCTCTTGCGCGGCTGCGTCCGGCGAGCCGCACCGGGACATTCTTCGTTGCCCCGGATTGGTCGCCAGACGTTGTATACATGTGGTCACAACCTGATCAAAATACAAACCAGTTTATTGCATGATATCTATTCGATTCTCAGCGCCCACGACGAACGAATCTATCGGAATATCGAATGGGTGAGCTCAGGTCTTTTCGTTTTTCTTCACCACTTCACTTGCGTAGCTTTCAGTCACACTAAGAGATCAGCGGCCGATTTCAGTCACGCAGCTTAAACCAGCATTGGTGCTGATCGAAACGCAAAAGAAATTGAGACCCTATGACGATTAGAGCTATCTTGAAGGTGAAAGGCGACGCCGTTCCCACCGTCGCGTCCGGCGTTAATATTCGCGAAGTCCTTCAACGTCTTGAAGAAGAAGATGTTGGCGCTTTGGTCGTGACAGATGACGGAACCCGCATAAGGGGTATTGTTTCTGAAAGAGATATTGTTCGCGGTCTTCGCCTTACTGGCGACGATGTGCTCGACGCGGACGTGGAAGACCTGATGACGACGGACGTCATAACTTGTAAAGCTGATGATCAGATCGCAGCCGTCATGGCGATGATGCTGGCCAACCGTATTCGCCACGTACCTGTTGTCGATGGCGCGAGGCTTGCCGGTTTCATCAGTGTTCGTGACATTATTAAACAACGCCTTGACGAGGTGCAATCTGACGCAGACGCGATGCAGAAATATATTTCCGGCTGATTTTCAGGCGCGTCACTCGCGCCATTTTCTTCTCAAAATCAGATCTGCAGAAAATGGCGCGTCCGCTCCTGCCTCCCGTCTATTGCCCGGTTCTGAAATCGGTCGCTATCAAAGCGGGGTGACCGCCCAATCGCCCTGTAAAGCGCGCCCTGACGCCGCGCCGAAACAAAAAACCGCCCGGTCGCTGGCGCGCCGGGCGGTTTCATGTGTGGAGCCGGATCAGTTGCCAGCTGGCGTCAGCGTGGCGGGGTCGATGAGAACCGGGGCATAGCCCGGTCCAAGCGGCAGATCGAAGACCACGAATACGCCCAGCGCACCCAGCGACACGATCAGTATTGCGATCGAATAGGGCAGCATGGTCGCGATCAGGCTGCCAAGGCCGAAGTCGGGCACATAGCGACGCGCAAAGACCAGGATGAGCGGCATATAGGGTAGCAGTGGAGTGATGATATTGGTCGCTCCATCGCCAACGCGATAAGCGGCCGTGGTAGCATCCGGCCCGATGCCGAGCAGCATGAGCATGGGTACCGCGACCGGGGCGAGCATGGCCCATTTTGCGGAGGCGGAACCGACAAACAGGTTGAGGAAGGCCGTCAGAATGACCATGGCGATCAACAGGATCGGTGCAGGCAGGCCGGACGCCTGTAATGCCGAGGCGCCGACAATCGCCAGGATCGTGCCGAGATTGGACCAGGCAAACAGCGCCAGGAAGAGCGCCATGACAAAGGCCAGAACGATATAGACGCCCATATCGCTCATCGCATCCGATGCCATTGAGACGGCATCCTTGTCCGATTTGATGGTGCCCGAGGCGATGCCATAGGCGATCCCCATGACCAGGAAGGCGATCATGGAGATGGCGACGATCGAATTGTAGAAGGGTGTCAGCGTACCGGCTTCGTCGCGCAGGATGCCGTCCGCCGGGACGGCCATGAAACACACCCAGATGATCAGGGCGAGCATGACAATGCCCGCTGCCATCAGGCCGCGGTTTTCTGCCTTGCTCAGTGTCGTCGTCGGCGCATCCGTATCACCCGCATCAGCGCTTGATGCCGGCGCTTTATACTCGCCAAGGCGTGGCTCGATAATGGCCTGGGTCACCCAGGTCCCCGCAATCACAACGGCCGGGGTCAGCGCCATGATGAAGTAGTAATTGGACAGGATGTTGAGTTCCCAGCTCGGATCGATGAATTGCGCTGCGGTCTGGGTAATCCCGAGCAGGAGCGGTTCGAGCGGGCCGGGCAGGAGGTTGGCGGAGAAGCCGGCCGATACGCCCGCGAATGTCGCCGCGATACCGGCGATTGGATGGCGTCCCACCGAGGCAAAGACAATGCCGCCAAGCGGGATGAGAACCACATAGCCAGCATCCACAGCGAGATTGCCCATCACGCCGGCAAAAACGAGCGTTGCCGTTAGCAGCGTATTGGGCACCCAGCCGACAAGCGCGCGCAAACCCGCGGCGAAAAGCCCGGTGCGCTCAGCGACACCGGCGCCGATCATCACGACCAGCACCAGGCCGAGCGGCGGGAAATTCACAAAGATCGAGGTGAATTCCGTCAGCAATCGTCGGATATTCTCACCGCTCAACAAGGATTGGGCGGATATCGTCGCGCCGGTTACCGGATGGGTTGCGTCCAGACCGGCGCCCGCGGCGAGGACGGAGACCGTAACCACGGTGGCGATGAGTATGATGAAAATCGTGACCGGATCGGGCAGGCGATTGCCCGCCTTTTCGACAGCATTGAGAAAGGCGTTACCTAGGCTCACGAGTATCTCCCCTGAACGAGTGAGCGAAACTTGATGCTACCTTGGACCCTAAGGGGCCGTATTGGCAATCAATATTGGCAATAGCTAAGCCGTGTCATCGGGCTGAAGAACGGCCAGGGCAGGGCTCGCGAACTGGCGATAGGAGAGGATCAGGGCGACGATCAGCGTCATGCCGATCTGGGCGACAGGCCCCGCGATCCAGGCCAGATATCCGATCGACAGGAAAAGCGCGCGCAGTCCGCGATTGAATTGCCGTCCCGCAACGACATTCATCTGCCCGGCGCGCTCTGCGGCGCGCAGCATGGCGGCATCCGGTGTCTCGCCCGGCCGGCATTGCGGCGTCGCGCCAAAAAGAATGGCGGCGTAATTGATCAGACGATAGGCCCAGCCGAACTTGAAGAAGGCATAGGCATAAATGATCAGCAGGCCGAGCGACATGACCTCCCATTGCGTGCGCGTGCCACGCGCCAGCGCCGGAATGTCCTGGACCGCCGCCATGACGCTGTCCAGCGCGGTCAGGAGGGTAAAGCCTGCACCTATTCCCAGAAGCGCAGTCGAAGCAAAAAAGGCGATCCCGTTTTGCAGGCCTGAAATGATCTGGCTGTCGGTGATGCGGATGTCGCGCCGCGCCATCTCCACCATCCAGGCCTGCCGGTGCGCGTCCATAGCGTGCGACAAAGTGCGCGTTTTCAGAGGGCTGTGATCGACCAGCCAGGAAAAACCGGCGGCGATCAGGACAAAGCCGATGACCCCATAATACTCCGCAAACATTCCGTCCTCCGAAGCCTTTTTCCCAGCGGGGCCATGAGTCTGCGCGATTGGCAATTGTGCAGACCTAATCTCCCGCCTGGGGAAGACCGGATCTGCGACCCGTTCGCAACTGGAAAGGCCTTTGCTGGCTTAAAGATAAAGAACTGAGGACGGGCGGTGTTTTACCCTTGCTCCCGGCGTCTCTGCGATCTAGCTTCCGCGCCAACTCGGGCAGGGGGCCTGAACGCGCTATCTGATTCGTTTCCCGACAATCGGCGCGGTTCAATTCCAGCCTCATCCCGAATGTAACGGACGGCTTGGCGAGACCTGACCCATGGACACGCTTCTTCTCGACTATCTTCCAATCCTGATTTTCTTTGGTATTGCAGCCATTTTGGGCCTCGGCTTCATGCTCGCCGCCTTTGTGATTGCGCCATCCAAACCGGACCCGGAGAAAGTCTCGACTTATGAGTGCGGATTCGAGGCTTTCGATGACGCACGCATGAAGTTCGACGTTCGTTTCTACCTTGTTGCGATTCTTTTCATCATCTTCGATCTGGAAGTGGCCTTCCTCTTCCCCTGGGCGGTCACGCTGCGCGACAGTCTCGGCGTGTTTGAATTCTGGTCGATGATGGTTTTCCTGGGCGTCCTGACCATCGGCTTTATTTATGAGCTGAAAAAAGGCGCATTGGACTGGGAGTAAGTCATGGCTTCAGATCTCACACCTGCCGGTTCTGCGGGCCGCGCGTCGGTCCCAAATTACGACCCGCAAAAACACGACCCGTTCTTTGATGGCGTTTCCGATGCGCTTGCCGATAAGGGATTTGTCGTGGCTGCCGCCGATGACCTGATCACCTGGGCGCGCACCGGTTCGCTGATGTGGATGACTTTCGGCCTGGCGTGCTGCGCGGTCGAGATGATGCAGGCCTCCATGCCGCGTTATGATGTCGAGCGCTTCGGCTTTGCCCCGCGCGCCTCTCCGCGCCAGTCGGATGTGATGATTGTTGCGGGCACGCTCACCAACAAGATGGCGCCGGCCCTCCGCAAGGTCTACGACCAGATGCCCGAGCCACGCTATGTGATCTCCATGGGCTCCTGTGCCAATGGCGGTGGATATTACCACTATTCCTATTCGGTCGTGCGTGGCTGTGACCGCATCGTGCCGGTTGATGTCTATGTCCCTGGTTGCCCGCCGACAGCGGAAGCCCTGGTCTACGGTATTCTGCAATTGCAGAAAAAGATCCGCCGTGAAGGCTCGATCGAGCGCTAGCGGCGAGGAGAAGCTGATGAGTGAAGCGCTGAAATCCCTTGGTGAACACATCGCCAGCGCCCAGGACACGGCCGTTACCGGCTGGTCCGTTGCCTTCGGCGAGCTGACGATCGAGATTCATCGTGATCGCGTTCTCGAAGTCATTCGCTTCCTGCGCGATGATGCAGCCTGCCGGTTCACAACGCTGATCGATATCTGCGGGGTGGATTATCCGGAGCGCGCTGAGCGTTTCGATGTCGTTTATCACCTGCTCTCGATGCAGCAGAACCACCGTGTCCGGGTCAAGCTGGACACGGATGAGGATAATGCCGTCGACAGTATTATTGAGCTTTTCCCGGTTGCTGACTGGTTCGAGCGCGAAGCCTTCGACATGTACGGCATCACTTTCAACAATCATCCGGATTTGCGCCGGCTGCTTACCGATTACGGGTTTGAGGGCCATCCTCTGCGCAAGGACTTCCCGCTCACCGGCTATGTCGAAGTGCGCTGGGATGAGGAAGAAAAGCGCGTTGTCTATGAACCGGTCGAACTGGTTCAGGAATATCGCGATTTCGATTTCATGAGCCCTTGGGAAGGTGCGAAATACGTGCTCCCGGGCGATGAAAAGGCCGATGACGGCCAGGAGGCTCGCTGAGACCATGGCTGACGACATGATCGAAACCGGCAAGTCCGAACGCAATTTCACCATTAATTTCGGCCCGCAGCACCCGGCGGCCCACGGCGTTTTGCGCCTGGTCCTCGAGCTGGACGGCGAGGTGGTCGAGCGGGTTGATCCGCATATCGGCCTTCTGCATCGCGGCACCGAAAAACTCCTCGAGCACAAGACCTATCTCCAGGGCATCGGCTATTTTGACCGCCTCGATTATGTGGCGCCGATGAACCAGGAGCATGCCTTCGTGATGGCGGCCGAGCGCCTGTCGAATATCGAAGTGCCCCGGCGTGGCCAGTATGTCCGCGTGCTCTATTGCGAAATCGGCCGTATTCTCAATCACCTGCTCAATGTCACCACGCAGGCGATGGATGTCGGTGCGCTGACGCCGCCGCTCTGGGGATTTGAAGAGCGCGAAAAGCTCATGGTCTTCTATGAGCGCGCCTGTGGCGCGCGTATGCACGCGCATTATTTCCGCGTCGGCGGTGTCCACCAGGATCTTCCGCCGGAGCTGATCCAGGATATTCGCAATTGGTGTGATGAATTCCCCAAGGCGCTGGATGACATCGACAACCTGTTGACCGAAAACCGCATCTTTAAACAGCGCAATGCCGATATCGGTATTGTGTCGAAAGAAGAGGCGCTGGAATGGGGTTTCTCCGGTGTCATGGTGCGCGGGTCCGGCATGGCCTGGGATCTGCGCCGCGCCCAGCCCTATGAAGTCTATGACGAGCTGGAGTTCTCCATCCCGGTCGGCAAGAATGGTGATTGCTATGACCGCTATCTCTGCCGCATGGAAGAGATGCGCGAGTCGCTGAAAATCATGATCCAGTGCTGTGACTGGCTGATGAAGCCGGAGAACCAGGGCGAAGTGCTCGCGGTGGACAGCAAGTTCTCTCCGCCGCGCCGCGCCGAGATGAAGCAGTCGATGGAAGCGCTGATCCAGCACTTCAAGCTCTACACCGAGGGCGTTCACGTCGAGGAAGGCGAAGTCTATGCCGCCGTGGAAGCGCCCAAGGGCGAGTTCGGCGTCTATCTCGTCTCCGACGGATCGAACAAGCCGTATCGCGTGAAGATCCGCGCGCCGGGCTTTGCCCACCTTGCCGCCATGGACCACCTCAATCGCGGGCACATGCTCGCCGACGTCTCGGCCATTATCGGTTCGCTCGACGTCGTGTTCGGGGAGAT
>JBELMP010000126.1:0-7821 GCA_042095695.1 Maricaulis sp.
CAGGATATCGCGGATCACCGCGCCGGTCGGCGAGGTCACGACACCGATTGTGCGGGGCAGGAAAGGGATTGCTTTCTTGCGTTCCGGCGCGAACAGGCCTTCAGCCGCCAGCGTCTTCTTGCGCTCTTCCAGCAACGCCATGAGCGCGCCCGCACCCGCGGGCTCCATCGTATCGACAATCAGCTGATACTGTGAGCGGCCGGGATAGGTCGACATCCGGCCTTCAATGATGACTTCGAGCCCCTCCTCCGGCCGGAAGCGAAAGCGGGCTGCGGTCCCTTTCCAGGCGATGGAGGCAATGACCGAGCGCTCATCCTTGATGTCGAAATAGACATGGCCTGACTTGGCAATGACGACGCGGCCCAGCTCGCCACGAACGCGCACATGACCGAAGGCGTCCTCCACGGTGCGCTTCAGCGATCCAGCGAGTTCCGAGACTGTAAATTCGTGAATGTTTCCGTCAGGCATGCTCATCGCTTACTTGGTAAGATGCATCGACGGGCGGTGCAACGGCGAGACAGACTCGCGATCAGCGGAAACTTGCGATAGGCAGTCATCGATCTAGACGAGGGGATTTGCATGAAGGTTCTGGTGGTTGGATCCGGTGGGCGTGAACACGCCCTGGTCTGGAAAATCGCTCAAAGCCCCAAGCTGACCAGGCTTTACGCGGCCCCCGGCAGTGCCGCCATGAGCGCGCTGGCGCGTTGCGAGCCGATCAGCGTCGACGCGCTGGATGCGCTGGTCACCTTCGCGAAGTCCGAATCAATTGATCTGGTCGTGGTCGGTCCGGAAAACCCGTTATGCGACGGGCTGGCCGACCAGCTGCGCGATGCCGGGATCGCGACCTTCGGACCGTCCCGGGCCGCCGCCATGCTGGAAACCTCCAAGGCTTTCGCCAAGGATTTCTATGCCAGGCACAACATCCCGACCGCACGCTATGGTATTTTTACCGACGCCGCCGAGGCCAAGGCCTTCCTCGACGAATTTTCCCCGCCCTATGTGCTCAAGGCCGACGGGCTGGCTGCGGGCAAGGGCGTCGTCATTCCCGAAACGCGTGAAGATGCCGAGCGGGAGATTGATGAATTCCTTTCGGGCAAGTTCGGCGCCGCGTCCAAAACTCTGGTGATTGAGGAGTTCATGCGCGGCGAGGAAGTCTCGATCTTTGCCCTGAGCGACGGCAAGACGGTCCGCTTCTGCGGCGCGGCGCAGGATCACAAGCGTGTCGGCGAGGGCGATACCGGTCTTAATACCGGCGGCATGGGCGCTTACTCACCAGCGCCGATCGCCACGCCGGATCTGATCCATGCCGCAATGAAAACCATTATTGAACCAACGGCAGCAGGGCTTGCCAGCGAGGGCGCGCCGTTTCAGGGCGTCCTCTTCGCCGGCCTGATGGTGACGGAAGATGGCCCCAAAACGGTCGAGTTCAACATTCGTTTCGGCGATCCGGAATGCCAGGTTTTGATGATGCGTATGGATGTGGATATTCTGCCTTATCTGGCTGCCAGCGCCCACGGCACGCTTGCGGACATGCCGGAGATTGAATGGAAGCCGGATCCGGCCATCACCGTCGTCATGGCCGCCAAAGGGTATCCGGGCCGTTATGACAAGGGCACGCTTATCCAACAGGTCGATCAGGCCAATACAATGGATGGTGTCGTCGTCTTCGAAGCCGGAACCGGACGGAATGATGATGGTGAAACCATCGCCACAGGTGGGCGCGTGCTCAATGTCACGGCAGTGGGCGAGACATTGCACTATGCTGCGGATCGCGCCTATGCGGCGGTCGATGTGATCGACTGGCCGGAAGGGTTCTGCCGCCGCGATATCGGCTGGCGCGCACTGAAGCAGCACTAGCCTGCACCAGCGCGCGTTTGACATCCCTGCTACACAGTTCACATTGTGTCGCAAAATAAGATATCGGGGAGGCTATCTTGCTTAAATCCATTCTTGCTGCCGCTACGGCAGCACTCGCGCTTGGCGCCGCCAATGCCCAGGACGAACTCACAGTCATTCACGCGGGCCAGCTGCTGGCCGTTCCGGGAGAGGACGTTCTCGCTGAACAGTCCATCCTCATTCGCAACGGTCGGATCGAAGGCGTTGAGTCCGGCTATGTCACCCCTGATGGGGCTGAGATTGTGGATCTGCGCGATGATTTCGTCATGCCGGGCTTCATCGACAGCCATGTCCACCTCCTCCAGGAATTGGGCCCGAATCGGCGTTTCAACCAATTTACCCTTACCCCTTCTGACATGGCGTTTGATGGCTCGGTCTATGCCCAGCGCACGTTGATGGCGGGCTTCACAGCCGCACAGGATGTCGGTGGCAATTTTGAGGCCATCAGGGCGCTGCGCGACGCTATTCGTGCCGGGGATGTGATTGGCCCCCGCCTGCGTGTTTCCGGCACGTCCGTGACACCCACGGGCGGGCATGGCGACATCAACGGGTTTGCGCTGGATGTGCTGCGCCAGTTCGAAAGCCCGACCGCCTGTGATGGCGCGTCCGAATGCCGCGAGGCCGTGCGCTCGCTTATCCGCGGCGGTGCCGATGTCATCAAGATCACTGCAACAGGCGGTGTTCTTTCCGACACGGCGGCCGGTGTGGAACGCCAATTCTTCGATGACGAGCTGGAATCCATTGTTGAGGCGGCGCACATGATGGGCCGCCGCGTGACCGCCCACGCCCACGGCGTGACCGGCATCAATGCCTTCCTGGAGGCGGGCGGCGACAGTATCGAACACGGCACCTATCTCGACCGTGAATCAATTCGTCTCTTCCGTCGCAATGGCGCCTATCTGGTGCCGACCGTGCTAGCCGGCGTGACCGTGGCGGAAATGGCGGAAACGTCGAATTTCATGACGCCCAATCAGCGCCGCAAATCTCTGGAGGTCGGCCCGCAAATGCTCGACATGGTCCGCCAGGCCCATGAGGGTGGCGTAATGATCGCCTTCGGCACCGATAGCGGTGTTTCCCGCCATGGTGATAATGCCCGCGAATTCGAACTCTATGTCGAGGCGGGCATGACGCCGATGGAAGCCATTGTAACGGCCACGATCAACGCCTCCATCCATTTGCAAATGGAGGATGATATCGGCACGATCGAGGCTGGAAAATTTGCGGATATCGTCGCTGTAGACGGCAATCCGCTTGAAGACATCAGCGAACTGCGTGACATCGACTTCGTCATGCAAGGTGGAACGGTTTACAAAAATCAATGAGCGCACTTGATGATAGCTTCTCGGGCACGAAGGCCGTTGCTGAAGCCCTCGCCTTTGACGAAGCGGCCCTTACGGCCTGGATGCAGGAGAATGTCGACGGCTTTGAAGGTCCGCTGACCGTCTCGCAGTTCAAGGGCGGACAGTCCAATCCGACCTACAAGCTCGATACGCGCGGCAAATCCTACGTGCTGCGGCGCAAGCCGCCGGGCAAGCTTCTGCCATCTGCCCATGCCGTTGATCGCGAGCACCAGGTTATGAAGGCGCTGGGGGAACAGGGCTTTCCGGCCCCTCACATGTTCGGGCTCTGCATGGATCGCGACGTCATCGGTACGGAATTCTACGTGATGGATTTCGTCGAAGGACGGATCTTCTGGGATGGTCTCTTGCCAGAGGTCCCGAAAGAGGAGCGCGCCGCGATCTATGATGCGTCCAATGCCACACTTGCGCACCTGCATTCGATCGACTTTGAGGCTGCGGGTCTGGGCGATTATGGCAAGCCCGGCAATTATTTCGAACGACAGATCGGACGCTGGACCAAGCAATATCGAGCGGCGGAGACAGATCCGATCGCCGAGATGGACAAGCTGATCGAGTGGCTGCCGACCGCTGCGCCCGCCCAGGAACGAACCTCGGTCGTGCACGGCGATTACCGGCTGGACAATATGATTTTCCACCCGACCGAGCCACGCGTTATCGCGGTCCTCGACTGGGAGTTATCAACCCTGGGCGATCCGCTGGCCGATTTCACCTACCAGCTTATGGGCTGGGTCATGCCGCCTGAGGTGCGCGGCGGCTTCCTCGGGATTGATCTCGATGCGCATGGTATTCCCTCCATGCAGACCTATGTCGAAGCCTATTGCACCCGCACCCAGCGGGACGGGATTCCCGAGCTCGACTTCTACTTTGCCTACAATATTTTCCGGCTCGCCTCGATTGTTCAAGGCGTCTACGCGCGCGCCCTGCAGGGCAATGCGTCAAATACCAAGGGTATTGAAATGGGCAAGGCCGTCCTGCCGCTCGCCCAGGGCGCCTGGGGCTTTGCAAAGAATGCCGGGGCCTAGAGCCGCGGCCATCACCTGTTAAACAGCAAGACGAATGAGAGCGTGAGGACGAAGCCAAAGGTCGTCAGAACCGGAACATGGAACCATGCAATCGCGATGTTCACCTCAGCGAGGAATTCGTCGATCAGCACCATGAACAAGTAGATTGCCAGAAGCACTATCGTCCCGCGCAACCACGCAATCGCCAGGCGCCGTATCAGTCGCACGGTGGCTTTTTCAGGAGCCGCATCAGTCAGGACGGTTGTCCTCCGCCCAGCTCGCGATACCGACGGCAATGCAGGCGACAACCAGGAGCACAACTGCTGGCCAGAGTGTCACTTCCATAACGTCATGACCTTTCGCCTTCAGCCCGCCCCAGACGCTCTGCAATATAGACGCTCTGCAATATAGACGTTGAGCACCAGGAAGGCGAAGCCAACCGCAAGGCTCGCAGGGTTCACGGTGCCTCCCGATGCAAACATCGACAACCCAACCAAGGCCAGGCCTGCCGCCCGAGATGACGGCTCCCAGCTTCGCCAGACTGCCAGGTTTGGGCGAAATCTTTAGCTCAACAGCTCTTTCACCCGCCGTTTCACGCGAATGATGATGTTCCGGAAACGACGCATGAACAATTTATAGTTGTTCTTCCTTCGTTCCGCAAGCCTTGCCTCGACCGGGCAACACGATCTAAGCCACCGACATGTCCATTCTCATCCTCCTCATCTCGGTCCTTGCCACCGCCTTCATCTCCGGCGTGTTCGGCATGGCAGGCGGTTTGATACTCATGGGGGTGCTGGCACTGATCCTGCCCGTCTCGGCAGCCATGGTCGTGCACGGTGCCATACAAAGCGTGTCGAATGGCTGGCGCGCCCTCCTGTTGTCGCGATGGATCGCCTGGCGGGTCCTGCTTATATATCTGGGCGGGTCAGCCAGCGCAGCTTCGGCACTGGCGCTAATGACCGTTCAACTCGATACGGGCTGGCTGTTTGTCGTTCTCGGGCTGACGCCGGCTATCATCTGGGTGCCAAAATCCTTGCTCCATCTTGATGCAGAAAAACCAGCCCACGCCCTGGCCTGCGGCTTCACTGTGACGGCGCTGAACACGATCGCCGGCGTATCCGGTCCGTTGCTGGATGTATTCTTCGCTGAAACCAGGCGCGACCGGCGCACCATCGTCGCGACCAAGGCGGCAACTCAAGTCGTCTCGCATGCTGTTAAAATTGCTTACTACATTCTGCCTGCCATCTCGATCGGTGCCCTGCCCCAGACCGAATGGCTGCTGCTTGCCTTGCCGCTGTCGATCATCGGAACGACACTTGGCGCGCAGGTGCTCGAGCGCATGTCTGACATTCAGTTCCGGCAGTGGACCAAATATATCGTCAGCGCCATCGGCATCCTCTATGTCGGCCGCGGCGCAGTCTTGCTGACAGGAAGCTAACCAATGGACCTCCCCCCTCTTGCCCTCGAAAACCAACATGTGAGGCTTGAACCGCTGCATGAGGCCCATCGGGATGGACTGCGCGTCGTCGCGCAGGATCCGGATCTGTGGACATTCACAACGATCCGTGGCGATGGCGCAGATTTCGATCCCTGGTTTGACCTCATGCTGGGCAATCAGTCGGAGGGGAAACAGATCTCTCACGCGGTAATCGATCCCGGCGCGAACCGGATTATCGGCCATAGTGCCTTTCTCTCCTTCGCCTTCGATCACAGGCGACTGGAAATTGGCTGGACCTGGTATGCAGCGGAGGCTCGGGGCACAAGGATCAACCCGTCCTGCAAGCATCTACTTCTCGGGCGCGCCTTCTCGGCAGGTGCCCGCCGCGTCGAGCTCAAGACGCACGGCCTCAATCAGCGCTCGCAGAATGCCATGCTCAAAATGGGAGCGCAAAAAGAGGGGGTCCTGCGACAGCATTCCAAGACCTGGCGCGGTGACTGGCGCGATACCGTCTTCTTTTCAGTGCTTGAGAATGAGTGGCCGGCCGTCAAGGCGGGGCTGGAGGCGCGGATCAAGGCCTAGCCAGTGAAACACTGGCCCGTCGGCTGCCCGTCACGAAGCTCGGCAAGCAGAACACCGCTCTCATCGGTCAGCAGGAAGTCCGCGGCCTGGCCGGCGAGGATCAAGTCGCCTTCTGGGTCCGAAGTCGCTGTCGAAGCACGAATAACCAAGACATTGTTATTCGGAGCAGGTCGCAGGATATGGCCGGAGAGGTCCAAGACATCATCGACCGTCTGTACAGTCTCCAGATAACCGCCAATGGCAGTGATCTGGCCTTGTTCGATGAGGACATCCTGGTGATCCCAGCGTCCCGACGCATCCTCGATCGTCACATCACGCAGGATGAAGACCGGTCCAAGACAGTCTGCCACTGCTGCCGAGGGCGCAATGAGTGCAGGGGCAAAAGCCAGAGCTGAAAGCAGTACACGGATCATCATCTATCCACCATTTCTGGGGATAAACCTTTTTACACAGCGCTTATTCAAGCGAAGTTTTTATGACATTCCCCTGAGAATGGCGGTTCAGGGCGACTACTTCTGGCGTCGCGCCCGAAAAAAGCTCCGCAACAGCTCGGCGCTCGGGTCCCCAAGCACGCCGGAGGTCACAGCAGGACGCCAATGGCAGGTCGCCTGTTGGAAAAACCGCACACCGTTCTCGATGGCACCGCCCTTGGGGTCGCTTGCCCCGTAAACGAGACGTCCAATCCGGGCATGGGAGATGGCGCCCGCGCACATGGTGCAAGGCTCCAGCGTGACGAAGAGTTCCAGTCCTGTAAGGCGATAATTGCCCCGGACCTCGGCCGCAGATCGGAGCGCGAGGATTTCCGCATGCCCGGTCGGATCACTCAGACGAATGGGTCGATTATGCGCACGCGCGATGATCTCGTCGCTCGCTGGATCGACGACCACAGCACCGACCGGCGCCTCGCCGATATCAGCGGCTGCTTGCGCTAGCTCTAGCGCCGCTGTCATAAACCGTATATCCCGCGCTTCCGTCATCAAAGCGGCCTAGAGCGTGCCATTGAAAGGGTCAAGCGTGACCGAAGAATCCCAAAGCGGCGAGCGCATCGCCAAATACCTCGCCCGAGCCGGAATCGCGTCCCGCCGGGAAGTCGAACGCATGATCGAGGACGGGCGGGTCAAGATTAATGGCAAAACGCTCGATACGCCGGCGTTCAAGGTCACCGGCAAGGAAAACATCGAAGTTGATGGCGAGCCGGTCCTGGAGAAGCCTGCCACCAGGCTCTGGCGCTATCACAAGCCTGCAGGACTGGTCACAACGCATCGCGATCCGGAAGGCCGCGAGACCGTCTTTGACAAACTCCCCAAGGAGCTGGGGCGGGTCATCTCGATCGGCCGTCTTGATCTGACCTCGGAAGGCCTGCTGCTGCTGACCAATGATGGAGCCCTGTCGCGGGCGCTGGAACTTCCCTCCACCGCCTGGATGCGCCGTTACCGCGCCCGGGCCTTCGGCAAGATTGATCAGACGGCCATCAAGACGCTGGAACAGGGCGTGACCGTTGAAGGCATCAAATACGGCCCGATGGAAGTCGAGGTCGAGCGCG
>JBELMP010000127.1:0-7618 GCA_042095695.1 Maricaulis sp.
GCCACTGAAGAGCGGAGTATTTCACACCCAGAAGCTGTTTCACAATCCCGGTTTCACACATCAAACCGATGGCATTTGAAGGGTTTGGAGCCGTGAGGAGTTTCTTGATTTCGGCCCAGACACGCTCTGCGGAAAGTGTGGATAACCCGTCCTGCAGCGCTTTGGCAGCGGCCAGCCCCGCCGGATCCGGTCGACCTGTCCCATACCAGGCCTCAAAACGGAAGAACCGCAGGACCCGAAGATAATCCTCGCGGATGCGCGCTTCGGGATCGCCGACAAAGACAAAGCGTCGCGCCTCCAGATCGGCCAGCCCGCCAGTCGGGTCATGGATCAGCCCAGCCGGATCGGCATAAAGCGCGTTAAGCCGGAAATCGCGACGCTGCGCATCCTCCGCCCAGTCCTCGGTGAAGGCGATGACCGCGCGGCGACCATCGGTCTCGACATCCCGGCGCAGCGTTGTGACCTCGTAGTGTATACCCGCACTGATCAGCGTGACTGTGCCATGATCAATGCCCGTGGGGATGGCTTTCAGACCCGCAGCTCCGGCCGCGGCTATGACCTGCTCCGGCAAAAGCTGTGTGGCGATATCGATGTCGGCGACAGGCTCTCCGAAAAGCGCATTGCGAACGCAGCCGCCGACAAAGCGGGACCCGTTTCGCCTTTCCGCTTCAAGCGCATCGAACACTGCGCGCGTGGGCTTGCTGGACATCCAGTCATGGACCTGCGGATCCAGCCGGGTCATTTCAGCGGGTCGCCTCGTCCGGCGCTGGCGGGCAGTCACTCTCGGTAAAATAGCCGGACTCAATCCGGCCATCGACCATCTGCGCGGGAATATAGCAATCCCCGGCCTGACCACCCCGCACACCTTCATAGATAACCAGCCCGATCATGATCAGCACGGCGAGCCCGCCGCCCGCGGCACTCAGCTTGAGGAAGGGGGTTGGCTTGATGGCGTCCTTCGAGGATTGCAGCCGCCACAGGAAGAAAATGAAGAAGGGCAGAAGGAAGGAGGCGATCTGAATCAGGATGATGCGTGACATGAGCTATCCGTAAAGCCGGTCGTGAAGCGATTTGAGCATGCCGGCGGTTGCCCCCCAGATATAGCGCTCTTGCCAGGGCATTGCATAAAAATGACGCTCCCGCCCCTGCCAGACCCGCGACTGACGCTGATGATTGTCGGGATTCATCAGGAATTCAAACGGCGTTTCAAATACATCCGCAACCTCGGACGGATCCGCCATAATCTGGTAGCCCGGTCTCACAATGCCCACGAAAGGTGTGACGCAATATCCGGTCACAGTTTCATAAGGGTCGAACCGCCCCAACACATCCACATGTGCCCGGCCAATGCCGACCTCTTCATGCATTTCTCGCAGCGCGGCATCCAGCGGACTCGCATCCTCTGCCTCAATCCGCCCGCCTGGAAAGGCAATCTGACCGGCATGCTTGTTGAGGTGCGAGGCCCTCTCCGTCAGCAGAAGCCGCGGCGGCCCGTCATGGATGAGCAGGGGGGCGATCACCGCAGCCGGCTTCAGCGTCTGGCCCGTTGGGGTCGGGACGCCATTGAGATCACCATCACCGAAGCGCGGCGACATGTCTGGCGTATCAACCGGGTCCAGCCGAAGGCGCAATCGGTCGATCAGGGCGTTAATCGGCTCCATTCTCTGCCTCCAGGGGGAAAAAGACACCCCCGCTCCAGACACCGAACACGCCCTCCCGCTCCACGGCGAGATCGGCCAGCTCATAATAGGCGGGCCGAGTCAGGAGTGCCTCCAGCCGGCCGCGGATATGGATGAGTGGCAGTAATTCGCCGGTGTCCCGGTCCGGGAGGAATCGCAAGGCATGATCGCGGCCCGCCTCGCTCAGATCACCGACATTTGTGGTGAACACCAGGGATTGGGATTCGCCTTCACCGATCCGATCGAGCCGGACCGCCATGAACGGCGCCACTTCAACCTGGATGCCGATCTTTTCCACCGGAGTCACCAGATAGTGAATGCCGTCGTCATCTTTCCGCAAGATTGTCGAAAACAAACGTATCAGAGGCTCGCGTCCAATCCGGCTGCCCTCATGCCACCAGGAGCCATCGCGTTTGATGACCATATCCATCTCGCCGCAATATGCCGGCTCCCATTTGTGGACCGGCGGCAAGCCATCACCTGCCGATTGCGCCGCCTTCAGGAGCGACTGCATTGCATCTGGTATTTCCCTCTGTGCGGGCATGGACACCACCTTCGTCCAGCGCCATGCTCGACACCAGACCGATTGTCTATAGATCACCTGTTTCAGGAAGGAATTTAGGGCGATGACCGACAGACATGAAGCCGCAACGGCTTCGGCAGCGCAGGCAGATGCAGCGACGGAGCGATTACAGGCGGTCAAAGACTCGATTGCCAAGGTCATTTTCGGCCTGGAGAACGAGGTCGAGCTTTGCCTCGCAGCCATCCTGTCCGGGGGGCATGCCCTGCTGGTCGGCGCGCCCGGCCTGGCCAAGACCCGTCTTGTTCAGACCATCGCCATTGCCACCGGCCTCGACACCAAGCGTATCCAGTTTACGCCCGACTTGATGCCGGCCGATATTCTCGGCTCGGAGATCCTGGAAGAGTCCGACGACGGCAAGCGGCATTTCCGCTTCCTGCCCGGTCCGGTTTTCTGTCGCCTGTTGATGGCCGACGAGATCAACCGCGCCAGCCCGCGTACACAGGCGGCCCTGCTGCAGGCCATGCAGGAAGGCCATGTTACCGTCGCGGGTGAACGCCATGACCTGCCGCAGCCCTTCCACGTGCTGGCGACGCAAAACCCGATTGAGCAGGAGGGCACCTACCCTCTGCCTGAGGCGCAGCTCGACCGCTTCCTGCTGCGTGTCGATATCCCCTATCCGGATCGTGCGTCCGAGCGCCAGGTCCTGCTGGCGACGACCGGTGCCAGCGAAGCCGAGGCCGAGCGCGTGCTCGACGCCGATGAAATTCTCAAACTGCAAGCCCTGGTGCGCCAATTGCCGGTCGGGGAGAAAGTCCTTGATGCGATCCTGGATCTCCTGCGGCTTGCCCGGCCGGATGAAAGCGATATCGAGGCGGTCCGTAATGGCGTTGCCTGGGGCCCCGGCCCGCGCGCAGGCCAGGCCCTGATGCTCGCCTGCCGCGCCCGCGCGCTGCTGCAAGGACGCCTGGCACCTTCAACCGAAGACGTCGCGGCGCTTGCCGAACCCGTGCTGAAACACCGCATGGCCCTGTCCTTCGCCGCGCGGGCTGATGGCCACACCCTGGAAGGGCTGATCAAGACCCTGGCCGACCAGGCCGCCTGATACATGGCCCGTAGTGTCGACCGTCATAAGGAAGCCAATGTCGTCGCTTTGCGCCATGCGGGCGAGGAGGCTGCGGCCAGCCTGCCCGCTCTCCTGGCAGAAGCAGACCGGATCGCTGCGACGGTGGCCCAGGGCGTGCATGGCCGCCGACGGTCCGGCGTGGGCGAAACCTTCTGGCAGTACCGGCATCACCGGCCCGAGGATGGGCGTGCAGCCATCGACTGGCGCCAATCGGCTCGCTCCGATCAGCTGTTTGTGCGCCAGAATGAATGGGAGGCCGCGAATACCGTCTGGCTCTGGCGCGATGGTGGGGCCTCCATGCGTTTCACCTCCTCCCGCCAGCAAGCGAGCAAGATGGACCGCGCGGCGGTCTGCCTGATCGCGCTGTCGACGCTTTTGACCCATGGAGGAGAGCGCGTCAGCGTGCTCGGCGAAAGCGCCATTCCGCGCACCGGCGCGCTCGGCCTGGAACGGACATCGCGCCGACTGGCCCTGGGCCCCGGCGCCATGAGCGCGGTTGAAGCGCCACCGATTTCACGCTTCGGCCAGGTCGTTCTGGCCAGCGACTTTCTCGACCCGATCGAGACCTGGGCGGCACGGCTCGCGCGTTTCTCCGCACAAGAGGCCGGCGGCGTACTCCTGCGCATTGTCGATCCAGCTGAAGAAGACTTCCCGTTTTCCGGACGCACCCGTTTTGAGCCTCCCGGCGGCGGCGAGAGCCTGCTTTTCGGCCGCGCAGAAGAAGCGCGCGCGGTCTATCAGAAACGCTGGCTGGAGCATGGCGACGCTCTGACCGCCCTGGCGCGCCAGCATGGCTGGTCCCTCATCACCCATCGGACAGACCGGCCCGCGACCAGTGCAGTCCTGTCGCTTTATCGCGCGCTTGCGAGGGATGTCTGATCATGTTTGCGCTTGGACCGCTCTCTTTCGCCGCGCCATTGGCCCTGCTCGGCCTGCTGAGCCTTCCCGCGCTCTGGTTCCTCCTGCGCGCGACACCGCCGGCCCCCAAACGGTCCATTTTCCCGCCCCTGCGGCTCTTGCGCGATGCACCGGATGACACCGAAACACCGCATCACGCGCCCTGGTGGCTGATCCTGTTCCGCCTGCTGATCGCAGCGCTGGTGATTATCGCCCTGGCCCGACCGGTCTGGTCACCACCCAGCCTGGAAGATGAGACACGCCCCGCCCTGATCATTGTCGATAATGGCTGGGCCGCCGCTGCAAACTGGAGCGAAACCCGGCGCCGCGTCGAACGCCTTGTCGATGAGGCGGAGCGCGATGGCAGGCTTGTCGCCCTGGGTTTCACCGCACCAACGGGTCAGGCGCCCTCCGATCTGCGTCTGGGCGGTGCCGACGAAGCCCGGCGTCTCCTGGACAGTGCGTCACCGCAGGCCTGGAGCGTTGACCGGGAGGCGCTTGCCGGACGGCTCGACAATGCCAGCCTGCCGGCGGAGCTGGCGATTACCTGGCTTGCCGATGGCGTTGACAGTAATGGCAGCGCGGCGCTGGCGCGTGCGCTGGCCGCATATGGCGATATCCGCGTGATCGAGCTGGACAGCGGTTTTGCCCCGATTGGCCTGCACGCCCCAATCGTGACGACAGACGGGCTGAGTGTCGATCTGGTCCGCGTGCCGCAGGACCTGCCCCGCACCGCAAGTGTGACCGCCCTGGGTAATGATGGTCGGGCCCTGGCACGGGCAGAGGCCGAATTCGACAGCGGCGCCGGCCGGGTCTCAGCGCAGATCAGCCTACCGCTGGATTTGCGCAACCGCATCGCCCGTCTTCAGGTCGACGCGCAAAACAGTGCCGGTGCCGTACGACTGCTTGGTGATCGCTGGCGGCGCCCGCGCGTTGGCCTGATCGAAGCCAATAGCGATGAGGGTCAGCCGCTGCTCGCCGACCTTCATTATATCGAGAGTGCCATCGCCCCCTATGCTGTGACGCGTCGCGATACGCTCGACACCTTGCTGGCCGAGGACCAGGCCGTCCTGGTCATGGTCGATGATGCCCGCAGTGACAGTGCTGCGGTGGACAGTTTTGTGCGCGAGGGTGGCCTGCTCCTGCGCTTTGCCGGTCCACGCCTGGCGGCGCGCGGCGATAATCTCCTGCCCGTGGCCCTGCGTGAGGGCGGACGCCTGTTCGGCGGCGCCCTGAACTGGGATGAGCCCCAGCGCATGGCGGGATTCTCCGCCCAGTCACCCTTTGCCGGACTGCCGGCCGATGTCAGCGCCACCATTCAACGCCAGGTGCTCGCCGAGCCGGGGACCGCAACGCCGGATCGCGTCTGGGCGCGGCTCGAGGACGGTACGCCCCTGGTCACGGCCGAGCGGCGCGGGCGCGGCTGGATCGTGCTCTTTCATGTCACGGCGGGCCCGTCCTGGTCGGATCTTCCCCTGTCAGGTCTGTTTCCGAGGATGCTTGAGCGCGTGCTTGGACTGGCCCAGAACGGCGATGCCGCCGGGCCTGCCACCGGTGCCTGGGTGATTGACCGGGCCCTCAATGCAGAGGGTCAGCTGGGCGAGGCGCCGGTTACTGCCCGGCCTGTCGCCGTTGACCTGTTTGACGCGATCGGCAGCAGCCCGTCTGCACCGCCCGGCCTTTACCGGCTCGGCGCAGCCAGCAATGCGCTCAACATCCTCCAGGCAGACACACGCCTCGACGCCCTGCCGCGCGATCTGCCGCGGGCGCAATTCCAGACCGGCGAAGGTCCGCGCGCCCTGTATTTCCAGGCGGGCCTTCTGGTCGCAGCCATGATCCTGCTAATGCTTGATGTCATAATCGCGCTTGGTTTGGCTGGCCGGATCGGACTGCCCGCCCTCGCCGCGCTACTCCTGCTCCTGACCCCGCCCTTGCCGCCGGCCGCACAAGCGCAGGCGACGGACGCCTTCGCGCTGGAAGCTTCGCTCGATTTGCGCTTCGCCTACGCCATCACCGGCGATGCAGCGCTTGACCAGCGCAGTCGCAACGGGCTGTCGGGCCTGGGCCGCGAAGTCATGCGCCGCAGCGCGATCGAACCCGCAGAACCGATGGGCATCAATGTCGAGAGCGATGATCTGCTCTACTTCCCGCTGATCTATTGGCCCGTCGCCCGCGATGCCCAGCCGCTGTCCGAAGCGGCCGCTGCGCGTGTCACCCGCTATCTGCAGGGCGGCGGGCTGATCATATTCGATACCCAGGACGCCGATATCGCCATGCTCCGCGTGGGCGCTCCCCATCCCGGCCTGGTCAATGTGCTGGAGAGTATCGATGTGCCGGCCCTGGCCCGCATCCCCTCCGATCATGTTCTGGCCCGCAGCTTCTACCTGCTGGAAAGCTTTCCAGGCCGCTTCGCGGAAGGGCCGGTCTGGATCGAGGCCAATCCGGATGGTGCCTCGCGTGACGGAACATCCGGTGTGATCATTGGAGCCAATGACTGGGCCTCGGCCTGGGCGCTGGACGAGAATGGGCGTCCGCTGGTGCAAATTGAGGGCGGCGATCGCCAACGCGAACTCGCTACCCGTTTCGGTGTCAATATCGCCATGTATGCCCTGACTGGGAATTACAAGTCCGACCAGGTCCATGCGGTGGAAATCCTCGAAAGGTTGAGCCAATGAGCGCGACCCTTGTCGATTTCGCCCCGCTCATCCCGCTCTGGCTGCTCTACGGCCTGCTGGCGGCCGGTACGGCCCTTCTGGCCTTCGGGGCGTTGCAGCGCCTGTCCGGCTGGCTCTGGCGCGGCCTGACCCTGGCCGGGATCGGTCTGGTCCTGGCCAACCCGTCTCTGGTGGAGGAAGAACGCGAGCCGCTGGCGGATATCGCGGTGCTGATCACCGACACCAGCGCCTCGATGGAGATCGCCGGCCGAACCGAAGCGGCCACGGCCATGGCGCAGTCGCTGCGCGACTATGCGGCCAATGATCCGCTGCTTGACCTGGTCGAGCTTGAGGCTGGCACCAGCCCGGACGGCACGCATTTGTTCGACAGTGTCAATGCCGCCCTGGCTGGCATTCCCCAGGACCGGCTGGCGGCGCTAATGCTGACCACGGACGGCCAGATCCACGACCTGCCGGGCGATCCGGAGGCGCTGAATCTGGAAGCACCGCTCCACCACATTCTTGCCGGCGACCGCACTGCCGGGGACCGGCGCCTGATTGTCCAGGAGGCGCCGCGCTACGGCATTGTGGGGCAGACGGCGAGCTTCCAGCTCCTCGTCGAGGATGAGGCAGTCACCGGCACGGCGATTGTTACCTTCCGGTTTGAAGGCGGCGACCCGCAGACCTATCGCGTCGCAATCGGCCGCGAAATCCGCATCGATGTCCCGGTCGAGCGGCGCGG
>JBELMP010000128.1:0-7557 GCA_042095695.1 Maricaulis sp.
CCGTGTGGCAGGCCGCACAGCGGCGGAAGACCCGCTCGCCGGCACTGATATCCAGAGCGGCCAGGACGACGCTGTAATCCACCGGGCCAGTCTCGACTTCCTCGACTACACCTGTCGAGCCGGCGCCCAACGCCGCCCAGTCGACGGGGTAAGACGTGTTTTCAGCGGTCAGTTCGCCCGCGCCATGGCTCGGGACCAGCGTGTGACCCAATTCCATGATGACCATAACCAGAAGCACGCCACCAATGACGACACCTGCCAGTTTGTTCCAGAAGAGATCGCCCATCGACGCCCCCGAAGTTTAAATCAGCCGAATTTTGCCCGTGTTTGGCATGCGCCGGGCTTGCAGGCAACCGCCTAAGGCGGTCGTGGGGCTGCGATATCTGGCCGCGCCCCGGGTTTTTGCAATCGCCCGATCCCGGGCAGATCGCCGTGATAATTGTTAAACTGTATTAACCTGCTGCTTGGAAGCGCCGGAGTGGTTCGACTTGATGCGTTGTGGATAAGCGAAATCAGTTCGCTGTCCCCCCAATGCAAAGGTGCACCATGTCTCGCTTACCCCAATTCCTCTTCACACTTGCTCTCACGCTCGGCGCTTCACCGGCTCTGGCGCAGGAGTATGACTTGTCAGCCGGTTATGAGCTCGCTGATTTCAACGGCATCCAGATCGACACGATCACCTTCCGCGGCCGCTACTCGTTCACCGAACGGCTGGGCGTCGAGGGGCAGATGAATTTCGGGATTGATAACAGCACGGTGGATTTCGGCGCGTCAGGCGTTTCCGACGTTGAGCTCGACTATAGCTACGCGCTCTACGGGGTTTACTCAGTGCCGGTGACGCCTTCGGTGAATCTGTTCGGGCGAGCCGGATTTATCAATTCCGACCTCGGTACCGGCGCCAGCGGCTATAATTTCTCGGGTGATAATGTGACCGTCTCAGCGGGTGCCGGCGCAGAATGGTTCTTCACCCAGCGCGATGCGATTCGCTTTGATTACAGCTGGGCCGATTACGATGAGGATGCCAGTTATTATGGCGTCTCCTATGTTCGCAAGTTTGGCGGATAACAGGTTTCACGAGCGCTGACTTCGAGCAGCGGAACGGGCCGGGCGGGGTGATCCCGCCCGGTTCTGTCCGGCTAGACGTCTTCCGCCGCCCAGACCTCGGTCAGGCGTCGGGCAACGGCGATAGATGGCGGAAGGAATGCGTCGGGATGATCGCCTGCCAGCATCGTTCGTATCTCCGCGCGGGTGAACCAGCGCGCCTGCTCAAGCTCATGGGTGTCGACCTCTATATCGGCGGACACCGCTTCAGCGACCAGACCAATCATGATGGATGATGGGAAAGGCCAGGGTTGCGTGAAGACATAACGCACGGATGCAATATCTATATCGATACCTGTCTCTTCACGAACTTCGCGGGCACAGGCTTCCTCGAGTGTCTCCGCTGGCTCCACAAATCCCGCCAGGGCTGACCAGATCCCTTCTGGCCAGTCGGCTTGCCGCCCGAGCAGGCAGGCATCGCCCCGTGTGGCGAGCATGATGACGACCGGGTCAACCCGGGGGAAGTGTTCGGCGCCGCAAGCCGGGCAGGTTCGCTTGGCACCGCCGGCAATGACATCCGTTTGATGGCCACAGACCGAGCAATGCTTGTGGCGGGCGTGCCAGGCCAGGAGGGATTTCGCCTGCGCATAGATCGCTGTGTCGGTGTGCGGCATGGCCATGGCAGCCTGGCGGGCTGGGGATGTCGGTGCGCCAAGGAGGGCCGGATCGATTTCGGCTGCGAATAGCGGGCCGCGCTCATCCTTGCCGAGAAAGACGATGGTCTCGCTGCGCACATGCCATTGCGCGCTGTCAAAAGCCTCCTTGGCGAGTGCTTGATCCGGTCCGGTCAGCACATCGCCATCCTGCAATAGAATCAGGCGCGCACCCGGGTCGGAGCGAAGCGCGGCCAATTGCGCTTCATCCCGTCGCAAAAGCTCACAGCGATCCAACGGTGATCCGGCGAAAACAAGCGGTTCGCGATTTCGCAACAGAGTCCGATCATTCATCTCGACACACTTTCATCTGCTGGATGCAAAATAAATCACACCCACCCCATGGACAGCCCCGCATTCCGCTCCTTATTGTGAAAATGAGAATCGTTCGCAAAAGGAAGCGTGCATGGACCCGGAATCCCTCTCTAGCCCGCCTGGTGGCCATATGGCCAGTTGCGCGGTCCGCGACTGGCTGGAAACCCAGGCGCAGATATTGGCGTACTGGCGCGAAGTCCTTGTCTCCGCCAATGAATCTGAGGGGATGATCCAGCTCCTCGATGACCATGCGCGTTTCCTGCAGCAGGCGACACGCCTGCAAAGCCTGGAAATCTCCAGCTGGCAGTGAGCCGCTCTCTTGCGCTGCCAGTCCCCGCGCGCGATATAGGGGGTGGAAGATCGGCGGTGGACGAGCGCCTCGCCAACCCGGTCAGGTCCGGAAGGAAGCAGCCGTAACGAGTTTTCCGTTCGGGTCGCTGTCCGGTCTTCCACTCGCAATCCCGCTTGAGACCAGAGCCAGAGACCGCATGGACGACACGCCGCTCCCGAATGATGACGCCGGCGCTGGTGAGTCCTTGATGCCGGGGCTCGATCTGCCGGAGACACCTGCGGACACCGGTTATCAGGTGCTGGCGCGCAAGTATCGGCCGGACTGCTTTGAAGCTCTGATCGGTCAGGACGCCATGGTGCGGACGCTGACCAATGCTTTCGCTGCCGGTCGGATTGCCCACGCCTACATGCTCACTGGAGTAAGAGGTGTCGGCAAGACCACGACCGCCCGACTGATTGCACGCGCCCTTAACTATCACAGTGACAGCGTGGACGCTCCGCATATGGAGCTCAGCGAGCGCGGGACCCATTGCGATGCGATTGCCCGCTCCGCGCATGTCGATGTGATGGAGATGGATGCCGCATCGCGAACCGGTGTCGGCGATATCCGCGAGATTCTGGAAGGTGTGCGATACGCACCGGTCTCAGGCCGTTTCAAGGTCTATATCATTGACGAGGTGCACATGCTCTCGACCTCCGCCTTCAACGCGCTGTTGAAGACGCTGGAGGAGCCGCCGGAGCACGCCAAGTTTATTTTCGCGACGACCGAGATCCGCAAAGTTCCTGTGACCGTTCTGTCGCGCTGTCAGCGATTTGACCTCAAGCGCATCGAGCGCGAAGTACTGACGGATCATCTCGAGCGAATTTGCGGTCTGGAAAATGCGCGGGTCGAGCGCGATGGTCTGTCGCTGATCGCTCGCGCTGCAGAGGGATCTGTGCGTGACAGCCTGTCGCTGCTTGATCAGGCGATCGTGCAGAATGAAGATCGCAACCAGGCCGTGACTGCCTCTGAAATACGCGACATGCTCGGGCTGGCGGATCGGGCCCGGGTTCTCGACCTGCTCGAACATGCGCTCGCCGGGCGGACATCCGAAGCTCTCGCTGAGCTTGCCGATCTTTATGATGCCGGCGGTGACCCGGTCGTGATCACGCGCGATGTCCTGGATTTCATCCATGCCATCTCCCGCGTCAAAGCCGTTGGCAATGGTGCGGATCTGGGCGAGGCGGTGGAGACTGTCACCAGGCTCGAAACGCTTGCCGGCGGGCTTAGCCTGGGTCAGTTGACGCGTTTCTGGAAAATCATGCTGACCGGGCTGGATGATGTCCGCCTGGCACCGGACGCTCTCTCTGCTGCGGAAATGACGCTGCTGCGACTGGTCTCTGCGGCAATGCTGCCGCCGCCCGAAGATGCTGCCCGCCAGCTCGCATCGACGCCGGCTGCCGCTCCGCCGGAACGGGTTGCTCCGACCGTGGAGGCGCCGGGAAAGCCTGATCCGGCACCGGCCGAGCCGGTCGCCGGGCGCGAGACAGCCGGCCCTCAGACTTTTGAAGACTTGATCGCACTCCTTCGGGAAAAGCGGGATATCGCACTGCAATCGGACGTGGAGCGCTATGTCCATCCCGTGGCCATGAAGACCTGCGCCCTGACTTTCCAGCCCGCCGAGGACGCGCCACATGATCTGGCGCAGCGCCTTGCCAAGCGTTTGCTCGAGTGGACCGGAGAACGCTGGGCGATTCTCGCGGACCCATCTGCCAGGGGGGAGTCCAGCTGGCATGAGCGCCGTCAAAGGGCCAAGCAGGAGCGGATGGAGGCGGTGCGTCGAGACCCGTCCGTGCTAAAGGCAATGGAACTTTTCCCGGGTGCGGAAATTGTAAAAGTCAGTGAGCCCGATCGCGACGCGCATGGCGATACGGCGAATGCGGAGTCAGCAGGATGAAAGATCTGATGGGCATGATGAAACAGGCCCAGGAAATGCAGCAAAAAATGGCTGAGGCGCAGGAGCGGCTGGCCAGTGCCACGGTAACCGGCGAGTCCGGTGGCGGGATGGTCGCCGTGACTGTGAATGGCAAGAATGAGCTGACCGGCCTGCGCATCGACAAGACGATGATTGATCCACAGGAACCCGAAATCCTTGAGGATCTGATCATTGCGGCTCATGCCGAGGCGCGGCGGAAAATCGAGGTCAAGCAACAGGAAATGATGCAGGAGGCCACGGCCGGCCTGCAATTGCCGTCTGGCCTCAACCTGCCCTTCTAGGAAAGCTCATGCGATCGACTGCCGGCCCGGAGATTGAACGCCTCATCACCCTTCTGGCGAAATTGCCGGGTCTCGGCCCGCGCTCAGCGCGCCGCGCCGCCCTGCATTTGCTGGGACGACGTGACGGTCTGATGCGACCCTTGGCGCAGGCTCTCGCCGAGGCGGCCGACAAGATTGCGGAATGTCAGGTTTGCGGCAATCTGGATGTCAGCGACCCTTGCTCCATCTGCACAGCGCCCGGACGCGCGGAAAATGCGATCTGCGTTGTGGAAACTGTGGGCGATCTCTGGGCTCTGGAGCGCGCAGGGGCCTTCAAGGGACGCTATCACATCCTTGGGGGCGTTCTTTCTGCTCTGGACGGTGTGCGACCGGAGGACCTCAATATCGCCAAGCTGATCGAGCGCTCCCACGAGGATGCCGTGACGGAGATTGTTCTGGCGCTGAATGCGACGGTGGATGGGCAGACCTCAGCGCATTACCTGGCGGACAAGCTGGAACCGGCCGGCGTAACGGTGACGTCACTCGCCCGCGGCGTCCCGGTCGGCGGCGAACTTGATTATCTGGATGACGGGACGCTGGCAGCAGCCTTCAAGAGCCGGTCCACCGTCTAGCGGACCAGCTACCATCCGGCTGCCATGCATTCCTAATTGATCACCGGAACCAGGCGAATGACCTGACCCTCGAAATCGTCGGTCAGAATATAAATCATGCCATCCGGTCCGGTTTTTACGTCGCGGATGCGCTGGCCGAGATCCTCCAGCAGCGCCTCTTCAGAAATCAGGGACTCGCCACGGACTTCATAGCGGACCAGCATGGACCCCGCGAGTGCGCCGACGAACAGATCGCCCTGCCATGCCGGGAAGGCATCGCCATCATAAAAACTCATGCCTGAAGGCGCGATGGAGGGAACCCAATACCAGACCGGTTCCTGATAGCCGTCGCCCCGTGTCGCATCGGTCACGGGTGAACCATCATAATTGATCCCGTAGGTGACCTGCGGCCAGCCATAATTGAGGCCCGGTCGAACCACATTGATTTCATCACCACCACGTGCGCCATGTTCATGGGTCCAGATGGCGCCGGTTTCGGGATGGATATCCAGTCCTTGCACATTGCGGTGACCGTAAGAGTAGATCTCGGGACGCGCGCCCTGGGTGGAGACATAGGGATTATCGAAGGGCACGCTGCCATCTTCATTGAGGCGGATCATCGTGCCCAGATGATTGGCAAGGTTTTGCGATTCATTGCGGTGCATCCCACCATCGCCGGTGCTGAGCAGGATGGTGCCATCATCCATGAAATGGACCCGCCCGCCGAAATGGAAGCCGCGCTCCTTCTCGAAATTGACCCGGAAGATCACTTCCAGGTCGGACAGCGACGTCAGATCCTCGCTCAGCCTTGCGCGTGCCAGCGCCGTGTGATTGGCGCTCTCCTCACCCGCGGAATAAGCGATATAGACCCAGCGATTATCCTCAAAGTCCGGATGCAGGGCGAGACCGAGTAAACCGCCCTGATTCACCACGACAAGATCATCGGGAAGGCCTGTGATCGCAGCATCGCGCAGCCCGCCCGCATCAACCAGGCGCAGACGCCCCTCGCGCTCGCTGACCAGCATTTCGCCATCGGGCAAAAAGGCGATGGCCCACGGATATTCCAGGCCTTCAGCGAGAGTTTCCAGCGCGAAGTCAGCCTGTTCGCTTTCAATCATCATGTCCTGGCTGATTGCCGCGGACGATGTAGACATAAGCAGAGCCGCAATTCCCAGAGTGAAACGCATCACAAACCTCCCTTGACGCTTGGGCCCAAATCTAGGGCGCAGGCGAGGCCGAGGGAAGTCGCAACTACGTTATCTCACAAAGAAATGGATGTTGCGAAACTGGCGACCCGATTGGAGAACACCGGTTCAAAAGCACTGACCTGAGCCCAGCGGCGACGCGCCCGCTTGGGCATATCCGCAATTCGCTGCGGCAGATGAGAGGCAAGGGCTTCAGCCTGCTCCCAGCCATAAATTCCCACGGCGGCAAGGCCCGGCTGAAGAAAGCGTCCCTGATCCAGCGGGATCTCGTAGCTGGCATAGTATTTCTTGTAGTCAGATTCCGTCCGGCCCAGATCGACCCGGACGATGTCATGTTCGCTGGCGTGCTCGAAAATACCCTGCAGCAGAAGCAGGCCCGGCGAGTATTTCGCGAATTTCGGATCATAGGCCGGAAACCAGGAGTGATAGATATCGCCGGCCTTCAATCCAAACTCAACGGCAGCCAACTGGTCGCCAAACCAAAGCGAGGCCGTCAGCCCGCAAAACTCCTGGCCTGCGCGTGCCCGCAGCGAGTCCAGCACGTCCCGGACCCATGGTATGCCAAGAACATTGAGCTTGCCGGACTGCCTGTACTGTCGCTGTTTCCAGCGCATCAGCATGTCAAAGGCCTCGCCCTGCGCATCACCAATCCGGATTTCGGCTGGTCCAAAATCACGTTCGGCGGCGCGCATACGGCGTGCGAGCTTCTTGAAATGATCTTTGTATTGCGATTTTTGCGTGGCGAGATATGCGTCCGCCCCATCCCGTAAATCGATCATGACCGACCCGCCACGGGATCGCCGGCTGGCCGGATTGCCACCCGCCGGGCAGTACCAATTGTCGAACACGAGCGCAGACGCGCCCGCGGCGCGCAGCACCTGCTTTGCGCGAAATCGGGAATGGTCAGGCGCAATGACACCCTGGTAATCGCTCATTGGAGCGCCGATCGGGCGAGCGACGCCGTCACGATTGGTGTGATGCGGAAAATAGCCGCAAATGCCCTCAGCGTCTTCGAACACGGCTATGCGCACATCGTCTCGCGCCCGTGCGACCGTTTCGGTGAATTCGAAACGCAGATAGGGCGAGATCAATGTCCCATTCGGAGCCGCCCAGTCATTCCATTGAACGATCTGGGACGCACTCAT
>JBELMP010000129.1:0-7446 GCA_042095695.1 Maricaulis sp.
GCTCCCGGCTCGGGGTCCAGTCATACCAGGCGCGCAAGGCCGCATCCCGGCGTGTCAGCCAATCGCCCTCATCCGGATCATGATTTTCCGCCCCGGTCGCCCAGGCATCATTTGCGGTTTCATGATCATCCCAGATCATGATCCAGGGCGCGGCGGCGTGCAGCGCCTGCAAACCAGGATCTGTCTTGTACTGGGCATGGCGCAGGACATAGTCCTCATAACTCAGGATTTCGTGCGCAGGTTCGGAGACCCGGTTCAACTCGATCGCGTTCGACGAGGCATATCCATCGAGCGCATATTCATAAATGTAGTCGCCAAGATGGAGCACCAGGTCCAGCTCCCCATGCTCGGCTGCCTCGCGATAAACATTGAAATGCCCGGCCGGGAAATTCGAACAGGAGAAGACACCGATGCGATACTCGTCGACTGCACCGGTCGGCAAGGTCCGCGTCAGCCCGGTCGGCGACAGCTGTGCGTCATCACCCTCTCCGATCTGGAAGCGGTAATAGTAAAACTGGCCTGGCTCGAGATCGGTCACGAGAAATTTGACGAATGCGAGGGTCTGGCCGCCAATCGTCACCGTGCGCCGGGGCGCGCTTATCGGTGTCAGCGTAAAGCGCGGCCGATTGGAAAAACTCGTATCCGCCGCAAGCTCGGCACTCACCTGCAAGTTATCGGTCGGCTCCGCAAGACTGACCGCCGTCCAGATGACCAGGCTGGTTTGCTCCGGATCGCCAGAAGCCACGCCATATCGAAACGCACCTTCTGCCGGAGGCGTAAAACTGTCGATTTGCGGCGATGAACAGCCCGAGGCTGCCAAGCTCATCCCGGCCGCGCCTACAAGCGCGCCGCGACGTGTCAGATTGATCTTGTCCATATGCTCCCCCGGTTGTTTCCAGCAATGCTCTTACCGTTCATATATTGCGCGGACGCGACAGCAAGGCTACTCGCAAGACATGAGTGACACATTTCAAGAGATACGCGAACGCCTGGCCGAGGCCGAACACCAGGGACAACGCCTGGATCGCTGGCTGGCCGATGGCTGGGAGGAATACTCCCGCTCACGCATCAAGGCGCTGATCGAGGATGGCCAGCTAACCGCGAACGGTACCAAATTGCGCGATCCGTCCGCGAAGGTTCAAGCCGGCCTGACCTATGCCCTGAGCATTCCTGCACCCCGCCCCGACACCCCTGTTCCAGAACAGATGGATCTCAACATCCTGCATGAGGATGCGGATCTTATCGTCCTGATGAAACCGGCCGGGCTGACCGTTCACCCGGCTGCCGGTCACTGGACCGGAACACTGGTACACGGCCTTCTGCATCACTGCGCCGGCTCGCTTTCCGGCATTGGCGGAGTGGAGCGTCCGGGCATTGTTCACCGGCTCGATATGGACACGTCGGGTGTGATGGTCGTCGCCAAATCCGATGCGGCTCATAAGGGCCTGACCGCTCAATTCGCCGAACACTCGGTGGAACGCGCCTATATCGCATTCACCAAGGGCGCTCCGAATCCGAAGGCCGGGCGCATCGAAACGCAGCTCGTGCGCTCCTCCAAGGATCGCAAAAAGTTTGAAGTGCCCTGGGACCCGGAAAGTGAAGCCGGCAAGCATGCGATCACGAACTACCAGACGCTCTCACGCTTCGGACAGGATCCGCGCGCGGCGATCGGAACTGGTCTGGCCGCCAAGGTCGAATGCCGACTGGAAACCGGACGGACCCATCAAATCCGTGTGCATATGGCGCATATCGGTTGTCCGCTGCTGGGCGATCCACTCTATGGCTCACGCCGCGGCGGCATTATCGCTTCGTCGGACAATGGCCGCGAACTCAAGGAGTTCCGGCGCCAGGCCTTGCATGCTGCCATACTGGGCTTTGTGCATCCGGTCACCGGAGAGACGCTGCGTTTCGAGGCTGACATGCCCAAGGATATGCAAAGGCTGGAGAAATTCCTTGAGCGTCTCTAGCGCACAAGATTCAGATTGCGGCCGTCAGGAATGTCCGCGCTTGATCGCGTCCTGCACCTTCAGCGCCTGCACGGTCATCCGAACATCATGAACACGCACCATGGCTGCGCCGGCTGCCGCGGCACGCATGGCCGCGGCCAATGATCCGCCAAGGCGTTCGAGCTCATCCGCCCCGTCATCCAGCGCCGCGATAAATCGCTTGCGAGAGGCGCCAAAGAGAACCGGATAGCCCAGCGCAATCACCTGATCGAGATCATGCATGAGTGCCAGATTATGATCGAGTGTCTTGCCAAACCCAATGCCCGGATCGAGCCAGATACTGTCGGCTTTCACCCCGGCGGCCATGGCGAGGTCCGCGCGCTCGGTCAGGAAGTCACAGACCTGTCCCACCACATCCTCATAGGCAGGCTGGTCCTGCATTGTCTTCGGCTTGCCCGACATGTGCATAAGGATGACGGGCACACCCAACTCGGCAGCGGTATCCAGTGCGCCCGGCTCCTGCAGCGCGCGGACATCATTCCAGATATCCGCCCCCGCCTCGATTGCGGCACGGGCAACGCCGGGCTTGAAGGTATCGATGGAAATGCGGGCTGCCGAGACATCACGCAAGGCCTTGATCACAGGAATAACGCGACGCAATTCCTCATCCTCGGGCACCGGGTCAGCGCCCGGCCGGGTCGACTCGCCGCCAATATCGATCACATCGGCACCACTCCTTAACATCTCCAGCGCGCGGTCGACAGCCGCGGCCTGATCGACGAAATCACCGCCATCGGAAAAGCTGTCCGGGGTGACGTTGAGAACGCCCATAACGAAGGGAATGGTCGATTTTCGGCGGAATTGAAGTGACATAAAGGTCCGGAAGGTCTGATTTTTCCAAGCCTTATATAGAGCCCGACAAGGCCTGAAAAGCAAAACCCCCGGCCGGGGCCGGGGGTTTCAGCTCATGCGCCCTGGGGCTCGGGCGGGATATCCGGTCCCGCCTCCTCGTCCGTGGTCGGCACAGCACTCACCGGTGCAGTCGGCGGCGGCGTCGCATCATCCTCGGGTCTTGAGGGCGGCTTGCCATTGAGCAGATCCGTAATCTCCTCGCCGGAGAGCGTTTCATACTCAAGGAGTGCCTGAGCCAGAGTTTCGAAATCCTCCGCTTTCTCGGTCAGCACCCGGCGCGCTTCACGCTCACCGTCCATGACCAGCGTCTTGATCTCTTCCTCGATCTTCTTGGCTGTTTCCGGAGACGGACCGGTCTTGCCCGAATAGGGATTGCCGTTCGCCGGATCACCGATTTCGGAATAGGCGATCGGTCCGAGCTCGTCAGACAGGCCGAAATTCATCACCATGTATCGCGCCTTGCGGGTGGCCATGACGATATCCTGAGACGCACCGGAGGTGACCTTCTCCTTGCCGTATTTCAGCTCCTCCGCGACACGGCCGCCCATCGCCATGGCGATAAAGGAGGTCATCTGCTCGCGGCTCTCGGAAAGCTGGTCCCCCTCAGGAAGGGGCTGAACCATGCCAAGCGCACGACCGCGCGGGATTATGGTCGCTTTATGGATCGGATGACAGGCAGGCATGTTGATACTGACCAGCGCATGACCCGCCTCATGATAGGCGGTCTTTTCTTTCTGCTCATCCGTCAGAACGCGAGACCGACGCTCCGGCCCCATCAGGACCTTGTCGCGCGCCTCATTAAACTCACTCATGGCGACGACGCGCTTATTGCGGCGGGCAGCCAGCAATGCGGCCTCATTGACCAGATTGGCGAGGTCAGCACCGGAAAAGCCTGGCGTGGCCCGTGCGATGACTTTCAGATCAACATCGCCGGCCAGTGGAACGTCCCGCATGTGGACTTTGAGGATTTTCTCACGACCGGACACGTCCGGATTATCAACCACGACCTCGCGGTCAAAACGGCCCGGGCGGCGAAGCGCCGGATCCAGCACATCCGGCCGGTTGGTCGCGGCGAGGATGATAATGCCGTCATTGGCCTCAAAACCGTCCATTTCGACCAGCAGCTGGTTCAGCGTCTGCTCGCGCTCATCATTGCCACCGCCAATACCAGCGCCGCGCGAACGCCCTACGGCATCGATCTCGTCGATAAAGATAATACAGGGCGCATTCTTCTTGGCCTGTTCAAACATGTCGCGGACGCGCGATGCACCCACGCCGACAAACATCTCGACAAAGTCGGAACCGGAGATGGAGAAGAAGGGCACATTGGCCTCTCCGGCAACCGCACGTGCGAGCAACGTTTTACCGGTACCTGGAGGGCCGACCAGAAGCGCACCTTTCGGGATCTTGCCGCCCAGGCGCTGGAACTTGCTTGGATCCTTCAGGAATTCGACAACTTCCTGCAACTCTTCCTTGGCTTCGTCCACACCGGCGACATCATCGAATGTCTTGCGGCCATGGTGTTCGGTCAGCAGGCGTGCCTTGGACTTGCCAAAGCCCATGGCGCCACCGCGGCCACCGCCCTGCATTTGGCGCATAAAGAAGATCCAGACACCGATCAGCAACAGGAAGGGGAACCATTGCAGCAGCATGGTCAGGAGGAAGTTCCCTTCCTGCGCCGGCGGCTCAACATCGATGTTTACCGAATTCTGGCGGAGGATCTCGATGGTCTGATCATCCTGTGGCGGCAGGGTCACGCGCAAGCGCTCACCATTGGTCGTCGACGCCGTGATCTCATTGCCTTGAATTGTCGCATTGGAAATGGTGCGGCGTTCAACGCTGTCGAGGAATTCCGAATAGGTGACTTCCTGCGAAGGAGCGGCCGGTTCCGTGGACTGGTCAAGCAGCTGGAACAAGGCCAGCAGCAGCACAAAGACGACAGCCCAGATCAGGAAGTTTCTCATTTGCATGCGGTTTTTCCGTTCATTTCCAAGTCTCCCCATGGATATGGGAATTCCCGGCCCAACTTGCGAGTCCGTCTCACAGTTCCGACTCGCAATCCACCAAAACTGCGCTGATATCAAACCATGCCGGATCTTGTCCGGCAAAAAGCCTATGCATAAAGCGCTGCGCGAAAAGCGGCCGACATCCTAGTCCAGGATGTCTTACCAATCCCGCAAGAGCTAAGATATGGCCCTGGGAGCGAAAAGCCAGCAGTCCGGACCGTGCGCGACCCGGGACTTTTTGAAGCACCGTCCCGGGTAAATCGTCGTACTGGGTGCCCAGCGGACCGATCTCCCAACCCGTCAGAGTAGAGACCTCGAAACGCCCGTCAATCACACCCGCAACCGGCCTTAGGGAGACCCCAGGCTGGTCGACACGGCCCGATACCCGTCCCGGGTCAGCGAAAAGCCAGATCGCACCCTGCCAGGCCGCGCACATTACTCCCCCGGCGGTCGCGCTGCGCCCCTCCCGGATTGCCCGGTCCAGACGCCGCACCGCCGACCGGCTCACATCGCGCGCCCCGGCAACTGCCGCCATGACAGCATCGAGCAGGCGCTGGCGAATATGGGGCTGTATCGCCAGGAAGGGTTGAACCTCCAGCCGCGCCCCGCCCCAGCTGTGCAAACGGACGCAGTCACGTGCTCGCAAGCCGGCCGCCAGGGTGAGGCCATGATCGATATCGCGTAATTGCCCGGCCCAAGCGCTGAAGCGTTCCGGCGCGAAGCCAGCATCAATATGGGCAGAGATAGTCTTGCGGACCCTCACGCGTGTGAAGTGTTCAGAATTATTGGATGGATCATCGAGCCAGGCAATCTGCCGGTCGCGCAGGTAATCACGCAGCTCCGCCCGTGTAATATCGAGACAGGGCCGCAAGAGGACCAGTTCCCGCCCCTCCGGCCAGACCGGGGAAAGGCCCACCTCGCGCATGCCCGCACAGCCGCGCCAACCGCTCTTCGAGGCCAGGCGCATCCAGACCGTCTCATCCTGATCATCGCGATTATGGGCCAGTAGCAAGTGATTTATGCCCGCCTCACGGCAGGCCTGGGACAGCAATTGATGCCGCGCGAGCCGCGCCGCGGCTTGCAGCCCGCTCTGGGGCTTGTCCCCTTGCCTGGTCAGAATGCGCGCTTCTACACCCTCGTCTTTGGCCGCAGCGAGTGCAGCCAGGGCCTCGGATGCGCTCTCCGGTCGCAGCGCGTGATCAACAATAAAAGCGTGCAGCGCGACACTCTTCTGGCGCGCCCACCGCGCGGCGATCGCCAGCAGGGCACGCGAGTCGCCACCGCCGGAAAACCCGATCGCGAGGGCAGACACCCCCCCGGCCATTCGGTCAAGCTTGTCGGAAACGCGTGCGGCGACGGAGGATGTCAACTGCTGTTAGCAATTCGCACGCACAGCTTCGCGGGACGCGCGCTCACGCGATTCCGGGCTGGCATTGGGGAATTGCCGGGAGAACTGGTTCAGCGTACCGCAGGCCTCGTCAACACGGCCCAGACCGCGCAGGGAGGCCGCCAACCGGATCAGCGCGTCCGGCGCTTTTGCGCCGTCGGGCTGAGCGCGCAGGGAGGCGATGTAATTATCAGCAGCGGAGCCGAAATCATCGCGCACAAAGAATGTTTCCCCGAGCCAGTAATAGGCCTCGCCACTATTTCCATGATCCGGAAAACGCGCGACGAATGCCTCGAAACCGAGCTGGGCTCCATCGAAATCACCGTCGAGAAGACGCGACCGGGCAGCGTCAAAGGCCTGGTCAGGATCGACCGCAACCGGGTCCATCTCGGCACCAAGCACGCCGGTTGCATTGGCGCGCGCAGTCGCAAATTCCGGATCGGCACCTGGGACATCATCAAGCGGTTCAGCCCCGGCCGGCAGAGTCTCCAGGCCTTCATTCATGAAAGCTGCCGCATCATCAGCAATCGCAGGCGGCGGCGGCGCGACCTGCATTTGCAGGCTTTCGACCTGCTGGCGCAATTGCCGGTTCTCGAACTGCAATTGTTCGACCAATCCGGTCAGGTCACGCACCTGGTAATCCATCGCGTCGAGCCGCTGCATAAGCGTGTCGACGACAGGGTCACCTGCAAGGAATTGACTTTCGAGCTCGCCAATCCGGACTTCGGTTGCATCAATGCGCTCGCCCAGTTCGCGACGGGACTGGGCCTCTGCCGGGGTCGCTGCGACAAGCGCAGAAACGGCGACGGACATACAAAGAAAACGGGTCATGCAGCGCACCTAATGCAAGAGAAGGGCAAAAATTGGGCTTTGGGTGGCGGTGATGCGGCCAGCGGCAAGCGGATCAAGCGCGAGTGGGAATGGAAAACGCCCGCGCCTGGGAAGGCAGCGGGCGTCTCCTGATTCCCAAGGAACCGATCCGCTTAGTTGGTATAACCACCCGTGATGATGGTGGTCGCATTGCGGTTCACGGCCCAGCACTGCTCATTGGACTCGCGGCATACCGGACGCTCCTTGCCGTAGGAGGTCGTGGTGATGCGAGACGGATCAACACCCTGGCTGATCAGGTAATCGCGAGCCGCATTGGCGCGACGGGCGCCGAGGGCGAGATTGTATTCGCGCGTGCCGCGCTCAT
>JBELMP010000130.1:0-7445 GCA_042095695.1 Maricaulis sp.
AGGCGACGCTGTCGACCAGGCGTTTGGCATCAGCGACAGCGCCGGGCGCATTGGCGAAGGCCAGCTTGGCGAGATGCTCTTCCATCGCTGCCATCTCGTCCATGGTTTCGACCGTGTATTGAGCCAGTCCAATCTCATAGGCGAACTTGCCGTCAAAACGTTCGCCGCTGGCAAACAGGGCCCGGGCCCAGCGTGGCCCGATGGCGCGGACGACAAAGGGCGAGATGGTCGCCGGTGTCAGACCCAGCCGGACTTCGGAGAAAGAAATCTTGGTGTCCGCCTTGACTACGCCGATATCGCAGGCTGAGAGCAGGCCGGCACCGCCGCCCATGGCAGCACCATGCACCAGGGCCACGGTCATCTGCGGCAGGTCGTACAGTCGGCGAAGCATTGTGGCCAGGCCCATTGCATCCTCGACATTGTCCGTCTCGGTGTAGTGCGCCGCCGCCTTCATCCATTCCAGATCGGCACCGGCAGAAAAGCTTGGTCCATTGCCGCGCAGGAAGACACAGCGCACCTCATCGGTATTCGCGCGCAAGGTTTCGAACACGTCCGACAGGCGCGCAATCATGTCCGCGTTGAAGGCATTGTGCTTTTCCGGGCGATTCAGAGTGATGACGGCAAGGCCTGCCGGGGACACATCGAGCAATACACTGTCGTCGGACATCGAACCCTCCTTCAATCTGGACATCTTACTGATTACTTCCGCAATCGCGCCACGCCAAGAGCGAGCGTATGCCGCGGGCACCGTCAAATCGCATCAAAGCGCTCGAGGCCGCGCTGAACCGCGCAATAACGTATGAGTGACCCGAAACGAAAAAGACCGCCGGTTTTCACCGGCGGCCTTTGCGAGAAAGGGTTCTCTCACTGGCGTCGACGCTTAGTCGCCGCGGAAGATGAGACCTTTGAGGATCGACAGAACGATGATGGCCAGGAAGTAGCCAACCGCCAGGGCGCCGAGATACAGAAGATAATCCATTTGCGTCAGCTGGCTGACAAAGGCGCTGGCATCAAATGCGGCACCCTCTGAGCTGCGCACCATCGGCATGACAATGTCGACGATCACGTGGATGATCACACCAACAACGGTGAAGATCAAAATGGCACCGAATTCACGCATCAGCAGAGCGAGAACCAGTGCGATTACACCCAGCTGAATACCGAGCGGCATCCAGTTCACTGCACCGGCGCCATCACCGGCATATGCCAGAAGACCCGGCATGAAGAAGTCGATAGCGGGCTGAATATAGCCCATAATTTGATCAAGATATTCCATGTCGCGGTCCCCTCCCGCTTGAACAGACATGGCGCATCTTACCCCAAGACACGCCCGTTAACGAAACATTCTTTCGAAAATCCGGTTCAGGAAAGCGCGTTCTCCTGACAGGCGAATTCTCTTAACCTTTTACCACAACTCGTTTCACGGCGAAAAGAATTCCGACCGCGACCACATAACCCGCAAAGAGTAATCCGAGATAACGCCAGAAATAGGGCGACAGAACATCAGGAAGACGCAAGGGGCCCACTTCTGCAAAGACCGGAGAGAGTACGTCTAACGCGACATGCGCGACCACCGCACCGGCCGCAACCACGAAGATTCGCGACCATTGCGACATGGATAGCGCCGCCAGAACAGCCACGACCAGACCTTGCACCGCATTGACCTGGTAAAAGCCTTCGCGGGCAAATGCCAAAACATCCTGAACAATTTCTGGCATGAAACTCCCCTGCCGACCGGAACAGCCGGTCATGCAGGGGCAATCCTTAACTGAAATTAACCAAAAGTCACGCACACAGACGGCGTAAGTTTTCGCTTTTTTTCGATGCCGGAGGCTGTGCGCCGGAGACTGAGAGGCGGAGACGGCGCATCGGTACCGAAACGCGACTGCGATCAAGCTGAGATCGGGATCATGACTTCATTACGCCGCAAGAAGGTCGGCACCCAGGGCGGGTCGTAGCGGGCATAGACGGCCTCGCCCGCCATGCTCAGGCCGCGCGCGGCGATCCAGTCGCGCAGGCGCGCTTCCTGGGCCATGAAACGCTGATCATTCGGCCCGCCGGAAAACCGGATAATCGCCATGGTCCGGGCCGGCACCTCGCGGATATCCACCCTCTGGTCATCCGGGCGCGGGAGGGTCTCCATCGTCCATTCCGGCGGCATAATGAAGGCGACCCGCCAGACGCCTTCACCGCTGGCGGTCTGGGTCACAGGCGTAGTCATGGCGATTTCCCGCGACCGCGTCGTGGTGACCGGCGTGGTCATGGCAATTTCGCTGGCACCGCCATCCGGAGCCTGATTGCCGCCAAAGATGTAATTTGCCAGCGGCTGGAAGCCACGATTGCCCGCGCGGGACATCGACCCGACGACTTCAACTTCAGCGATGATTTGCGCCGAATAGGCCCGTATGGCGAAATCGCCATCGCGCTCGATCACCCGGTGTGGCGGTTCATCGGCCGCCATGGCCGGAGCGGTGAGTAATCCGAAAATCAGGGCGATCAAGAACCGCATGCGCATCTCCATCTTTAGACCAGGGGATACGTTGGCGACCGCAGACTGGATGAGCCGAGGCTTGCCCTACATCCGGAACACGCCGAACCGGGTCTTCTCGATCGGCGCATTCAAGGCGGCCGACAGGCTCAGCCCCAGCACCCGGCGGGTATCCTTCGGCGCGATAATGCCGTCATCCCACAAGCGCGCCGTCGAGTAATAGGGATTGCCCTCGTCTTCGTAACGCTCGCGGATCGGTGCCTTGAACGCCGCTTCCTCGTCCGCGGACCAGTCTTCGCCGCGATGTTCCATGGCATCCCGCTTGACGGTGGCAAGGACCGAAGCAGCCTGCTCGCCCCCCATGACGGAGATGCGGGCATTGGGCCACATGAAGAGGAAACGTGGCGAATAGGCCCGGCCGCACATGCCGTAATTGCCGGCACCATAGGACCCGCCAATGATCACGGTGAATTTCGGCCCGGCATAGGTCGACACAGCCGTGACGAGCTTGGCGCCATCCTTGGCAATGCCGCCGGCCTCATATTTAGAACCGACCATGAAACCGGTAATATTCTGCAGGAAGACCAGGGGAATGCCCCGCTGGGCGCAGAGCTCGATGAAGTGGGCGCCCTTTTGCGCACTCTCCGAGAAGAGAATGCCATTATTGGCGATAATGCCGACCGGCAGGCCGTAAAGCCGGGCAAATCCGGTCACCAGGGTTTCCCCGTAGAGCTTCTTGAATTCGTCGAACTCGGAATTATCCACCAGGCGGGCAATCACCTCGCGCACATCATAGGGCGCACGAATATCCGCCGGTATCACACCGCCCAGTTCCGCAGGGTCGAATTTCGGATCAACGGGTTCGCGGACATCGAGACGCACATCCTTGACCGTGTTGAGATTGGCGACGATGCGGCGCGCCATGTGCAGGGCATGCTCATCATTGGCCGCGTAATGATCGGCCACGCCCGACGTGCGGGCATGGACATCGGCACCGCCCAGATCCTCCGCCGAGATGACTTCACCCGTGGCCGCCTTCACAAGTGGCGGACCGCCCAGGAAAATCGTGCCTTGTTTGCGAACGATGATCGTCTCGTCGGACATGGCCGGCACATAGGCACCACCCGCCGTGCACGAACCCATCACCACAGCGATCTGCGGAATCCCCTGAGCCGACATATTGGCCTGATTGTAGAAAATCCGGCCAAAATGCTCGCGATCCGGGAAGACATCGGCCTGGTGCGGCAGGTTCGCACCGCCACTATCGACCAGGTAAACGCAGGGAAGTCGGTTTTGCATGGCGATTTCCTGCGCCCGCAAATGCTTCTTCACTGTCAGCGGATAATAGGCGCCGCCTTTGATCGTCGGATCATTGCAGGCAATCATCACCTCGCGGCCGGATACCCGCCCGATTCCGGCAATCATGCCTGCGCCATGAACATTGCCCTCATACATGCCATTGGCCGCCAGGGCGCCAATCTCGAGAAAGGGCGAGCCCGGGTCCAGCAGGCGCTCAACGCGCTCGCGCGGCAGGAGCTTGCCCCGCGACAAATGCTTTTCACGCGAGCGCTCCGATCCACCCTGCGCGGCCTCGGATGTCTTGGTATTCAACTCGGCGACCAACGCGTCCATCGCCTCCTGGTTTTCGCGGAAACTGGCGGACTGGACATCAATGGCGGAGGTCAGCTGGGTCATGGATAGGGTCAATGCTCTATGAAAGGGAATGTCGCGCTCTTAATCGATATTGCGGCAAAATCACAATGAAATTGCAAGGGACCGCGCAACATAGTGCACCATCCTATCCACCGGAGAGAAATTCATGCGCTGTCTATATTCACTCGCCCTGGCCCTGCCGCTTACGCTTTTCGCCACTGCCCACGCCGATGGCGGCCTGTTTGTCGGTGGCAAAGTCTCCACCCTGGGCGCGGGTGGTGAGATCGGCCTGAACCTGACCGAAAACTTTGCCATTCGCGGCTCTGCCACCGGCTTTTCCTATGAGTTCAGCGAGGAGCTGGATGGAATCGACAGTGATCTGGAACTCGAGCTCGGCGCAATCGGTGTACAGCTCGACCTCCATCCGCTTGGAAGCGGCTTCTTCCTCTCCGGTGGCGTTTTAAGCAATGGCAATGAAATCGTGACCCGCGCCATGCCATCGGAGCCGGTGGAGATCGGCGACACCGTCTACCAGCCTGCGGAAATCGGCGTGATCGAGGGGGTTGGGAGTTTTGATGACCCGGTCGGCTATATCGGCATCGGCCAGGCGTTTGGCGGTCGGCGGGCAAGCTGGCAATTCGTCATCGAGGCCGGCGCCTATATGCAGGGCGCTCCGGTCATCACCTATACAACAACCGGACTACTGGCTGATGACCCGGATTTTGTCGCGGATCTCGAGGCCGAAGCCGCATCCGCGCAGGACGATCTGGAGCGTCTGGATATGTATCCGGTCCTCAGTCTCGGTATTCGTCGGCAATTCTAGGCTTGTTCGGCCAGATTTTTCCAAAAGTCGCAATTTTTCGGCCCCGTCAATTTTCCTTGGCGGGGCCTTGTTTTACGCCTGGCGCGGGCGCGTTCAGGCCGCGTTCAGGCAGTTTTGAAAAGAATTGCGACGCCCGATTTAAGAGAGGATTCAGAGATGGCGACCAAGCTTCGATGACAAGGGAGGCGCCGGTTCTGGTGGCGCTTTAGGGAGGTCTTATGAGTATTCGTACTGCAACGACCAAGCTTGCTGTTATCGCCTCGGTCCTAGCGCTGGGTATCCCGGCATTGGCCCAGGAAACCAGCCCGGCAGACACGCCATTACGCTTCAGCTTCAGCACCGATCATGCCGATATTTCCGGTTCAACCCTTGTCGGCGAGGGCCGTGACAGACAGGCATTATCCGCCGTCGCCGGCCATCTGGAATTTCACCCGTTCGGGGACGAATTCTTCTTTTCTGCGGGGGCCGTACAGCATGTTGGTGCGCCGCGTCCGCGCTGGAGCCGTACACTGCTCACCGATACGCTCGACGCCCTGCCCTCGAGCGATCTGGCGAGACTGGAACAGTCCGACCGTCTGCAAAGCCTGGTGCGCTATTTTGGCGCCGGCCTGCGCATTCACACCGCCTTCGACTGGAGCATGACGATTGAGGGCGGAGCCTATTTCCAGGATACGAGTGAGACGCGCCTGGAAATGCTTAACCCGAATACCGGCGAAACCACACTCCTGCTGGACGATCTCGACACGATTGATCGCGAAGCGGTTGGCCATGCCGTCGATGTCCGATCCGTCAAACCGGTCGGCCATTTGGTGATCCGGCGGCGATTTTAATCCCGCATTTAACCCTTCTCCACCGAGACAAAGCGCCCTAGACTCCGACTGGACAATGCCCCGCCCAGAGAGTCATGCCGATCAATCTTTCCTTCCTGCCCTTCCTGAACAAGGTCGAGAAAGACGCCCTGAAGGCCGTCGAGCATGAGGTCGAATGGTTCTGCTTGCCTGCAGGACAGGTCCTGTTCCGGGAGGGTGATGATGCCGAAGCCTTCTATCTGGTCCGGACCGGTGCGCTGGCGGCCTTCCGCGAGGGCGCGCTCGGTCGCTCTGACCTGATCGGCTATATCCGTGCCGGCGAACCGGTCGGCGAGATGTCGCTGCTGGATGAGACACCTCATTCTGCCAGCGTCTACGCCCTGCGCGACAGCGAGCTGGTGCGCCTGCCCAAGGCCAGTTTCGAACGCCTGACCCGTCAGCATGCCAGCCTGATGCGCGAGCTTGCGCGGATGATGCTGGTGCGCCTTCGCGGCTATGACCGGGCCCTCAACTCGGAACCGAAAGTCTTCGCCCTGGTCTCGACCTCGCCGACCATTGATCTTGGCTATCGCGCGGGCGAGCTGAAAACCGCCCTCAGCCGGCTTGGGAAGTCCTGCTTCATCGGCGATGAAAGCTGTGCGGACTGGTCGGGGCAGAAGCTCGACGCGATTGAAGCCGAGCATGATGTCATTCTCCTGACCGCAAAAATGTCCGATCCCGCCTGGGCCAGGCGTGCCATGGGCCGAGCTGATCGCATGTGGGTTTTCGCGCGTGCCGATGCCCGCCCCTCACGCCCGCTTCTGCCGGATGATCCCTCGCCGGCGGCCCGGCTCAAACTCCTCGACATCGTGCTGTTGGATCTTGGGGGAAGCCGCCCCGCTGCCAAGGCTGAGGATTGGGTGCAGGCCGCGGAGGCCTCCCGCCTGTTTCACTGGCGCCAGGATCATGGCGCGGAGGATCGTGATCGTCTGGCCCGGACGCTGGCTGGCCAGTCGGTCGGCCTGATCGTATCCGGTGGCGGGGCCCGTGCCTATGCCCATATCGGCGCCATCCGCGCGCTTCGCGAAGCCGGCATGCCGATTGATTTTGTCGGCGGCGCATCGATGGGAGCGATTATCGCAGCGGGCATCGCGCTTGAATGGTCAGACGCGGAGATGGACCAGCGCATCCGCAAGGCCTTTGTGGACAGCAATCCGCTCGATGACTGGAATCTTCCCGTCGTTTCGCTGGCCAAGGGGCATAAGGTCGATGCGCGACTGCGCGAACATTTCGGCGATGTTGAAATCTGCGACCTGAAGCGCCCCTTCTTTTGCCTGTCCTCGAACCTGGGCAATGGCCGCCCGCATGTTCACCGGGCCGGCAAGCTGCGCGAGGCCCTGCGCGCGTCCATCGCCATACCCGGCCTCCTGCCACCCGTCGTGCGCGGGAATGACATCCTGGTCGATGGCGCTGTTTTCACGAACTTCCCGGCCCAGCAGATGCGGGCCTTCCACCGCGGCCCGGTTGTGGGCATTGATGTGACGCGTGCGCAGGGGCTAGACCCTGCGGACTTCCTGGATCCGCCGAGCTTTTTCGGCTGGGCTCGCCGCTATGGCTTGAAATCCCTGCCGCCTATCGCGTCACTTTTGATGCGGGCTGCCACGGTCAGCGTCGCCGATAACCGCGATATCGG
>JBELMP010000131.1:0-7371 GCA_042095695.1 Maricaulis sp.
CTGGGCCTCGCGCTGAAATGGGTGAATGTCACTGATGAAGGCGTGATCGATTATGCGGATCTGGCCGAATTGGTGGGATCGCGGACCCGCTTGATCGCCATCACCCACATGTCCAACGTGCTGGGGACGGTGACGGACACTGCCCGCGTGATGGAAATAGCCAGGTCTGCGAACGTGCCGGTGATGCTGGATGGGTCGCAATCGGCGGTGCATCTGGGTGTGGATGTGCAGGCTCTGGATTGTGATTTCTTCGTCTTTACCGGGCACAAGCTCTACGGCCCGTCAGGCATTGGCGCGCTTTACGCCAAGGGTGACTGGCTGGACCGGCTCCCGCCCTATCATGGCGGCGGCGAGATGATCGCGGATGTCTATAAGGACCGCGTTACCTTCGCCGATGTGCCGCACAAATTCGAGGCTGGCACGCCGCCGATTGCGGACGCCATCGGCCTGGGCGCCGCCATCCGCTGGCTGGAGCGTTTCGACCGCGGGGCCATTCTTGAGCATGAACGCGCACTTCTGGACCGGGCCATGGCCGGTTTGGCAGATATCGATGGTTTGAGAATTATCGGAACGGCGCAGGACAAAGGTGCCATTATCAGTTTCGATATGGAGGGTGCGCATGCCCATGATATCGCGCAGATTGTGGATAAGTATGGTATTGCCATCCGCGCCGGGCATCATTGTGCCCAGCCCCTGATGCAGCGCATGGGTGTGAACTCCACCGGGCGGGCCAGTTTTGGCATTTATAATACAGTTGACGAGGCTGATGCCTTCGTTGAGGCCTTGCGAAAGGCCCGCGAATTTCTCATCTAGGACATCATGATGACTGATAATCCTGCACGTGACGTGATTGATCTGAGCGGTGGCCCGGCGGCGCCGGCAGCCGGTACGAACCCCGGCCCGGATGCTGTGTCCGGGGCCGACGCGTCTGTAGCGACAGCGCCACGCACCGAGGCCAGCGCCATTCCCGATGCGGAGCTGGCGCGGATCACGGATGATGTGATCGAGCAGCTGAAGACCGTTTATGATCCTGAAATCCCTGTCGATATCTATGAGCTTGGCCTGATCTACAAGGTCGATCTGGAAGATGATCGTACGCTCAAGGTCGAGATGACCCTGACCGCCCCGGGCTGCCCTGTGGCCGGCGAGATGCCGGGCTGGGTGCAGGAGGCTGTCCAGAAGGTTGACGGGGTTTCTCGCGCGCAGGTGGAGCTGACTTTTGAACCGCCCTGGACGCCGGCGCGAATGTCTGACGAAGCGCGCCTTGCGCTGAACATGTTCTAGGAAAGGCAAGCCATGGCCCTGCGTGAACGTCCCAAAGCGGTCAGCCTGACCGATGCTGCTGCCGATCGTGTCAAATCCATCATGTCGACCCGTGACAAGGGTTTCCTTCGCGTAGGCGTCAAGAATGGCGGCTGCGCGGGCATGGAATATGTGATGGACTATGTCGAGGCGCCGGACGCGCTGGATGAGCGGGTCGAGGATAAGGGCGTCGAGATCGTGCTGGAGGCGAAGGCTCTGCTTTTCCTGCTTGGCACGCAGATCGACTATGAGATCACGCCGCTCCACGCCAAATTCGTCTTCAACAATCCCAACCAGACAGATGCCTGCGGTTGCGGCGAAAGCGTTACGATTATTCCGGTCAAAGAGCTGTGATGATGAAGCTGCTCATTTCCGACACATCGCCCTATGCGCGCAAATGTCGTGTTCTGGTTCGGGAAATGGGATTGACGGAGCGTGTTGAGGAGGTCGAGGCGCACCCGTTCGAGGATGGCGAAACTCTGCTCTCTGCAAATCCTTTGGGCCGCGTTCCGGCCCTGATCATGGATGATGGTCGCGCGCTGACGGAAAGTCTTCTGATCGGCACCTATCTGGCTGCGCAGGCGGGCCAGCCCTGGGGCGAGGATTGGGAAGAGTGGCGATTGCAGACCCTGGCGTCCGGATTGATCGATCTCGCAGTTGCCCGCCGGGTGGAAATGGTGCGCGACGAGGCGATTTACAGCGCGTACTGGATTACGCGCCGCGAGCACGGCATTGCGCGCGCGCTGGATCAGCTGGAAACGGAAATTGCTCTACGTCCTGAAGTGCTGAGTTTCGGCGGCCTGACGACTGCGATCGCGCTGGATTATCTCGACTTCCGTTATCCCGAAGCCGATTGGCGTAATGCCCGGCCGGCCTTGCAGGCACTCCATGCGGGCTGGTCGGAACGCGACAGTTTCAGCGAAACGAAACCGCCCGCAAGCTAGGCTTACGGGCGCGTGTCTCGTTTGTGCAGCTGTGCTGATTGCTATGCAGCACTCTTGCCGGCGCTGGGCGTGTCCGACGTGGCGCGATTGCGGCCCTCGGTCTTGGAGCGATAGAGATTATTGTCTGCGCGCTCGATCAGGGCTTCGATGGATTCCGCACCATTATAATTGGCGATACCCAGGGAGACGGTGATGTTTCCGAGGTCTTCATTGGTCGATTTGCGCAGCAGTTTCTTGGATTCGACCGTGCGACGTATTTTCTCGGCAATCTGGGCCGCATCAACCGCGCCGGTTGATGGCATGACGATGGCAAATTCCTCGCCGCCATAGCGCGCGACAAGATGGCTGTCATCGGAATGGCGCGTCAGACAGCCGGCGACGAAGCGAATAATCTGGTCACCTGTCTGATGACCCCAAGTGTCATTGAAGCGCTTGAAGAAATCGATATCGCACAGAACCAGGCTGAGCGGCGTGCCGGTATTATCGGTCTCGCGCTTGGCTTTGCGCAGCGCCTCATCGAAACGCTTGCGATTGGCGATGCCGGTGAGGGCATCGGTCATGGCTTCCTCGCGAACCTTTTCAAGATTATCGCGCAGCTGGTCGACTTCCTTGGTCGTTTCCTGCAGGCGATTTTCAAGGTCCTGACTGCGGCGTTGCATTTTCGCCGTCGCGGAAACCAGGCTTTCGACAAGAACTTTTATACTGCCCTGATCCTTCGCGGCCTCGAGCTTGCTCGATGCGCCTTCCAGCGCTTGACCATAGGCGGCGGTATCGCGCTCTGCGGCGGCCAGGCTTTCCTGCACCGCGCCCAGCTCGCGGGTCATCGCCCCGCCGCTTTCCACAATTGCGTCCTGGATGGCTTTCCACTGGAAATACTGTTCAAACAGGGAGGCGTTGACAGTTTCCGTAAACGGCTGGCCGGATTCAATCTGGTCCTTCACTGACATGCAAAGTTCAGGATTGCTATCCGTGGCGAAGGAAATCCACACGGCATAGTTTTCCGGCGTCGGTGGGACGTCAAATTGTTCCATGAAATCCAACGCTTTAAGCGCCAGATCCCGACTTTCGCTGCCTAGCAATCGACCGTTCACGCGGTGTCCTTCCCTGCACCGGACCGGCTCCCTCCCGATCCGTCAGCCTGAAACCTAGCGCTGAAAGGAAAAGAAGAGGTAAAAATGCAGGTTAATTTGCAAGTGCCTCGCAGGCATTAACGATACCGCATGAGGGCGTGCGAGCCGGGCGCTAGACTTTCATAAAGTCCGGGAGGTGATCGCCAAAGCCGGTGACAGGACCATCGCGACGGTCCTCGCGGCGGTCATCATGCCGAGCTGTAGACGGCTTTTTCTCCGACCTGGTGCTCGAGGATTTGGACCGGGTCGCCGCTTTGCTCGTCGACCGTGGCTCGTCTTTCTCTGGCTTCGTCGACTTGTCCCGGGATTTACCGGACGTGGACTTCCGGCTGCGGGATGGGCGCGCGCCGGAATCAGCCTCTTCCAAAGCCTCGGCGAGGCCATCTAGAGTCAGGGCTTCAATCGAATGCTTGGTGAGTTTCTCGATCGCGCTCAGGGACTTGTCATCAGCCGGAGTAGCGATGGAAACCGATTCACCTGTACGGCCAGCGCGCCCTGTCCGACCGATGCGATGAACGTAATCATCGGCATGATGGGGCATGTCATAGTTGAAGACATGGCTGACATCCGGGATGTCAAGCCCTCTCGCCGCGACATCGGACGCGACCAGAAATCTCAGCTCACCGGTCTTGAACGCATTCAAAGTGGCCATGCGCGCGCTCTGATCGAGGTCACCATGGATGGGTGACGCCGAAAACCCGTGTTTCTTCAGAGAGCGGGCGACAATATCAACATCACGCTTGCGATTGGAGAAGATGATCCCATTGCGCACGCCTTCGCGATCCATCGCCAGGCGCAGCGCTGTCCGTTTCGCCTTGGCGGTCGATGTGTCAATCCGCACAAGATATTGCTGGATATTGGCACCGGTCGTGGCCGGGCGCGCCACTTCCACACGTTCCGGATTATTCAGGAAGCGATCGACCAGGCTCTTGATTTCCTTCGGCATGGTCGCCGAGAAGAAGAGGGTCTGCTTGCGCGGCGGTGTCAGCGAGAAAATGCGCTCAAGATCCGGGATGAAACCCATATCGAGCATGCGATCCGCCTCGTCCACGATCAGCATTTGAACGCCGGTCAGAAGCAGCCCGCCGCGCTCGAAATGGTCGAGCAAACGCCCTGGCGTAGCAATCAGGACATCCGCGCCCTTGTTGAGGATGTCGACCTGGGGCTGAAACGCGACGCCACCGATAAGCAGGGCCATGTTGAGTTTCTGACCCTTGGCATAGGTCTCAAAGTTTTCAGCGACTTGAGCTGCGAGCTCGCGGGTGGGTGCGATGATCAGCGAGCGTGGCATGCGCGCCTTGGCGCGGCCTCGCGAGAGTTTTTCGATCAAGGGCAGGGTAAAGGAGGCTGTTTTCCCGGTACCGGTCTGAGCGATACCCAGCACGTCGCGACCCTGAACTGCTGGCGGAATTGCACCAGCCTGGATCGGCGTGGGTTCGGTGTAGCCGGCGGCATTGATAGCCTCCAGGAGTTTCGGGCCGAGCCCGAGTTCGTCGAACGTCATATCGTCCTTGTCACCTTGCCCCCTTCTTCACGGATTGGCTGTCGGCCAATCCTTCAGAGGGATTGTTCAAACACAAGTACGGCCGCACCGAACGGCGCGGCCGATAAGAGGTCGGCAAAATACGGACCCGCTGCGTTAAGTCAACGCAGCAGGCCGTTTACGCTACTCTCTATAGGCAAATGGCGTGTCATCCGTGATATCCATGTAACGGTCACGCAATAGCGTTTGCCGACTGCGCATCTCCGTCAGCTGGCCATCAATCAACACATGGACCGCGCCGCTCAGGACTTCCAGAGGGTCCCCATCCCAGACGACAACATCGCCTGCATATCCAGGGGCGAGGGCGCCATAGCGGGAATCGACACCATAGATCTGCGCCGGGATCAGGCTGATCGCCTGAAAGGCCGCATCCCAGGGCACACCGTGCGCCACGGCATTGCCGGCATGCTGAGTCAGCAGCCTGACATTGAAGTAGCCGTCCGCCGATTGCGTTGTGTAGGCGACGGTGACGCCGGCTTCGTGAAGCCGTGCAGCGGCCTCGAGCGTAGACCCGATACGATCGAAGGAGCCAGGCAGGTTGCGAATGGGATCAAACAGGACAGGCACGCCGGCCGCGGCGATTTCATCTGCTACCATCCAGGCTTCCGCGCCGCTATGGATAATGATCCGGACCGGGCTGCGCTCTTCCTGGAAACGCAGGGCCCGCCGAATATCCGCCGCCCGGTCAACGCTGATGACGAGGGGAATTTCGCCACGGACCACGGGAACAAAGGACCGTGCATCAAAACGGCCCAGCGCATCGCCGTGGTGAGTGGCGGCATAGCGGCCGGGATACCAGCGTGCATCCAGAACAGCTGCATCGAGAAAAGCCCAGGCCGCCGCGCGGGAGCCGCCTGCGGTATCAGCGCCATCCTCGGTCATGTCGGCGAGCACGAAGCTCTGGCTTTCAAACAGGGAGTCCCAATCGCCAGAGGTGTCGATAAGCGCGCCCTGACCGGCAAAGACGGTTTCCCCGGTTGATGGGAAGAGGGCGGCACGGGTAATGCCCTCGATCCGGGTGGCAGGAATGTGCGTACCATTTGGATTGAAGCTGTCGGCAACATCCAGCGCGACCGAATAATCAGACTCACCGCCAGACGTGTCACGCGACGGTCCCACAGCGGACACTTCAATCAATCCAAGCTGGGTGACGGGCGCAAACAGGCCCGGCGTGATCCAGCCACCTTCGGCGTCGATCACAGTCGCATCCGACGGAATGGCGATATCCGTGCCAACCTGGACGATATCACCATCACGCAGAATGACAGTGCCATCTTCCAGAATGCCGGCCGCGGTATTCGTGACGACCCGGCCATTGGTGACGGCATAGGTTTGCGCCGCGGCGGGCAGGGTAAAGGCGAGACTCAGAGCGAGTGCAGAGATCAGGTTTTTCATTACAGGTCTCCTTCGCCGGGCTGACCGATCATGAAGTCTCGAACGGGCTGTATTGCCTCATCCATTCGGTCATAGGCCGTAGCTCCATCAATCCAGACAGTATCTGCGAGCGTGTAGGATGAGTAGGGATGGCCGGACCACAGGACGATATCGGCCCTCAGCCCCGGTTGCAGGGACCCGGTCTGGTCATCAATCCCCAGAGCCATGGCGGGATTGGACGAAACCCATGCCCAGGCTTCCGCATCGCTGATCTCGAGGCCGGCGCGCCGGCCATCGCCAAGCGCCTTGGCAATTTCCTGATTAAGCCTTTGAATATTCAAGGCATCATCTGAATGGATCATACCGCAAGCCCCGTTGGCGTGGATGAGAGGGAGATTTTCCCTGATCGAGTCATAGGCTTCCATCTTGAAACCGCCCCAGTCTGCCCAAACCGCCGAGCAAGTGCCCGCTTCGGCAAGCAGATCGGGAATCTTGTAGGACTCGACGGCGTGGTGGAAGGTCGAGACCTGGTAGTCAAACTCCTCCGCCATATCGAGGACCTGGGCCATCTGATCAGCGCGATAACAATGCATCTGGACGAGAATCTCGCCATCCAGAACACCCATCAGCGTGTCCAGCTCGAGATCCCGCGTTGGCGGCGACACGTCCTCGCCGGCCTCGGCCTCGTCCCAGTATTCATGCCAGCTGTCGCGATAGTCCGAGGCGCGCTGCCAGGCATCCCGATATCCGGCCATATTGCCCATATCGGTGGCCGGCGAGCGGCCGCGATTGCCGTAGACGCGGGCCGGGTTTTCACCGCAGGCCATTTTCAACGTGTATGGGGCGTCCGGGAACTTCATGCCCTGGACGGTGCGTGAGGAGACATTGCGCAAGGTGATGCCGCGTCCACCAAACAGGTTGGCGGAGCCAGGCAGGACATGCAGCGTGGTCACCCCGCCAGCGAGGGCCGCTTCAAACCCGGGATCCTGGGGCCAGACGCTGTGTTCAGCCCAGACTTCCGCGGTGACGGGCTGTGTGGCTTCATTGCCGTCGCTGTGGGCGTCAACACCAGGCGAGG
>JBELMP010000132.1:0-7350 GCA_042095695.1 Maricaulis sp.
CGATCTGGTGCAGCCCAGTCGCCAGGATGAAGTCGCCATCGGCGACAGCACCACGCACAAAGGCGCGATCGGCCTGCACGCGAACGGTCTCTACGAGGCGCGGCTCAAGCGTGAAGGCGCCATTATCGGGCTGCAAAACAAACACGGACCAAAGACCACGACGAGCCTCGGACAGCGCTGCGCTCGGGATCCAGAACCCGGTTTCATCGATCGGTGTCTGGACAATCAGCCGGGCAACCTCGCCGGCGAGCGCCTCACTGCCCTCTTCCAGGTCAAAGACCGCAGTCACCGTTCGGGTCTGGCGATCAACAACCCCGGTTGCGGCGCGAAAACGCGCCTGAAAGCGACGTTCGCCGCTGGTGAAATCATAAAGCTCGCCCGGGTTGAATTGGTCGGCAATCGCCGGCACCAGCCCGACCCGGATTTCCAGCGCCCCGAATTCGACCAGCTCGACCACCGGCTGACCCGGTGCGGCGACGCTGCCCTCATCGAGCAGCCGACTGGTGACAACGCCATCGAAGGGCGCAGTGATCTCTGCCAGGTCGAGCTGGACGCGCAGGGCATCCGCCGATGCGCGGGCCGCGTTCTGCCGGGCCTCGGCCGCAGCCGTCGAAGTCGCGGCCTCGTCCAGTCGCTGTTGGGAGATATGACCGCGTTCAAACAGGCTTGCCTGGCGCGCTTGCGTGTCCCGGGCCAGAGCGGTCTGCGCCCCAGCCTCCGCGGATTGGGCATCGGCTGCAGCCAGCTGAGCCACAAGGGCCCGCGTGTCCAGACGGGCGATTGGGCCGCCTGACTCAACCCGGTCGCCGACATCGACAGCGACGCTGTCAATCAGCCCGCCCTGGGGAAAACCGAGCGCGCTTTCTCGCCGGGCAGAAATCAATCCGGGATAGGACTCATCTATTAGAGCTGAATTTTCGTATTCAACTGTGTATGCTGACACCGGCAAGGGTGGCGTGTTCTGATCCTGAGCGGTTTCAGCCCGTAGGGCTGATAATCCGAACACACCAATTCCAATTGCGACGGCCAGGATGCCAACAATTGCGCTGGCTCCGATTCCGCTTCGCTTACTCGCCATGATACAGTCCTCGCACGATCAATGCCGACTATATAGGCTCGAAAACGACGTTTGAGAAGTGAACGGCGTTTATTTTTTTGAATTGTCGCTATGCAGTCAATCCGCGGATGATTGTGCTGGCATGGAAATCCAGCACCATGTCGCGGGTCAGATGCTCCGATCCGGGCATGCCGGCAGGAAAATCACTGATCGCAACCATGAGCATGGTCATGCCGTGCAGGCTCGACCAGACGCTTTTTGACGCGACATGCGGATCCATTTTTCGAAAGGCGCCCTCTGCCATGCCCTTCTCGATCATCCCGACCAGCATTTGCTCGGCCTCGAAGGCAACCTCATCCTCGAAATGTTCGTGTTCCTTGACCGTCACCGAGGTTGAGAAGGCCATCATGTAATGATTGGGCTCCTCCATACCGACCTCGATATAGGCGCGGATGCAACGTTCGGTCAGCTCCGGAATCTTGCCACCCTCGTCCAGCGCCTGGTGGATCCGGTTGAGCAGGCGCTCGAAGAAGAGCTCGCGAATCGAGCGGAAAAGCTCGTCCTTGGAGGCGAAGTATTTATAGATGGCCGCAGGGCTGTAATCGATTGCTTCGGCAAGCCGGCGCATGGAGATGCCGTCTTCTCCATCAGAAGAGAAGATCGCTTCCGCAGCATCTATAATCGCTTCGCGCACCTTGCGGCGACGGCGATCCGCTGGCGTGTCCTCATCCACAGGAACTTCTACATTCATACCTGACACCATGCCCCCAAACGCCATATATCGATGGCATATATCCTTTTAGCTATAGCGGTTCACCCGGCAACAGGTCAAAGATACAATCAGCCGCAGTGATTGGGGGCATCATAATGAATGAAGATCAGCGCACAGATTTCCCTTCGCCCGGCGAGCGCCTGGCCCCGTCCAACAGGTCGGAACAGACACTTAACCTGCTCAAGCGCAGGCGCTCCGTCCCCGCCATCGGCCTCGCCGAGCCCGGCCCGACCGAGGACCAGATCCACGACTTGATCGGAATCGGCGCCCGGGTGCCTGATCATGGAAAGCTCGCACCCTGGCGATTCATCATTTTCGAGGGCACGGCCCGCCAGAGCTTCGGCCAGATTCTGGGCAAGGTCTTCGCCGCCAAAACCGGTGAAGCCACCGAGCAGCAGATTGAATTCGAGCGACAGCGCCTGACCCGCGCACCTCTGGTTATCGCAGTGATTTCTACCGTGATTGAAAAACATGCCATCCCGGTCTGGGAACAGGAATTATCCGCCGGCGCGGTGTGCCAGAACATGCTGATCGCGGCGAATGCCATGGGCTATGGCGCCCAATGGCTGACCGAATGGTATGCCTTTGATCCCGATGTGAAGGACATGCTCGGCCTGCGCTCAGGCGAACGCGTGGCAGGCTATATCTATGTGGGAACAGCGCAGGATGATCCCGTCGAGCGCAAGCGGCCGCAGCCGCAAATCGGCCGCTGGAAAGGCTAGCCGCGCCCCCGATAGGACGCCACACCCTGGTCGGGGATCCAGACGCCCGCTGGCGGCTCTCCGGTCGCGAAGAAGACATCGATCGGGATACCGCCTCGCGGATACCAATAGCCGCCAATGCGCAGCCAGACCGGGTCCAGCTCCTTGACCAGGCGCTGTCCGATCATGGTCGTGCAGGCCTCGTGAAAGGCGCCATGATTGCGGAAAGATCCCAGATAGAGTTTCAGCGACTTGGATTCCACAATCCAGTCTCGCGGCACGTAGTCGATGACCAGATGCGCGAAATCCGGAGCGCTGGTGACCGGGCAGATCGAGGTGAATTCCGGGCAGGCAAAGCGCACCATATAGGGCGTCTCGCACGGGTTCGCGACGCGCTCCAGCGGCGCAGTTTCCGGATTGTCGGGCAAGGGCGTATCGCTGCCGAGTTGCTCGAGCTTGGTATAGCGTTGATCAGTCATGGCGCGGAACTAGCGCTCCGCGCCCGTCGCTGCAAGGGGGTCAGGCCTTTGCCTTCAGCCCTTCGATCACATCGGCCCAGTCCGGATTGCGATCCGCTTGCGCCTTCAGGAAGGGACAGAGCGGTACGATTGTGAAGCCCTTTTCCCGGGCCTCCTTGACGATATTCAGCGCCAGCGCCTTGCCGACACCCATGCCCTTGAAAGCCTCGGGCACGCCGGTGTGGTCGACAATGATGCGGGTCGAGCTGATGCGTGAAAACGTCATCTCCGCCACCTCATCGGACCCGGGGATCTGCGCGACATAGCGGCCCTTATTGCCGTTCTCCTCAAGCGTTATGGTGATATCTGTCATGAATGCCTCCCTGGCTGTCTGTCTTGATTGGCAAGATAAACCGCAGATCGCGCATGATTACCGGCCGGCCGGGAAAAAGTGACTATCCAGCGCTAGGCCTGAACGACGGGGACTTCGGTCCGCGAGAATACACGCCGGATGGTGAAGCTGGAATGCAGGCGGGCCACGCCCGGAAGAGCCGACAATATCTCCCGGTGAACGCGCTCATAATCATTGGCATCACGCACCAGAACGCGGATGAGATAATCGGCCTCGCCGCTCATGAGATAACACTCCATCACCTCCGGCACGCCTTCAACCGCATCCTCGAACGCCTGCAGCGTGTCGCGCTTTTGATTGTCCAGCGTAACCTGGACATAGACGGTGATACCGCGACCCAGCGCTTCCTGGCTGAGGATGGCGACATAGCGGTCAATGATTCCGGAGCTCTCCAGGGTCTTGACCCGGCGATGACAGGCCGAGGGTGACAGGCCCGCCCGTTCGGCAAGCTCTGCATTGGTGAGCCGGCCATTGGTCTGCAGCTCATTGAGAATGGCAATGTCGACTTGATCGAGATGCATGGAAGACCCTTGAAAATCCTGCAACGAAGATAATTCTGGAAAATGCGACACTTCGTATATATGTGATCGCGGAATATCGCTTTGACGAATAATAATTCGCCGAACTCACATAAAAGTCAAAATTTTTCGCATACCGGTGGCTGAAACTCCGAATTTCGCAGATTTCGCCGCCAGAGAGACGAGAAACGGGAGAAAATTATGCGTATCGGGGTTCCCAAGGAAATCAAAGTCCGCGAATACCGGGTCGGGCTCACACCGAATAGTGTCGCTGAAATCGTCGCCAACGGACATGACGTCGTCGTTGAAACCGGCGCCGGCCTGGGCATTGGGTGCTCCGATGCCGACTATCAGGATGCCGGCGCGAAAATCCTCCCCGACGCCGCAAGCGTGTTCGAGCAGGCGGAAATGATCGTGAAGGTCAAAGAACCGCAGCCGGTCGAAACGGCGATGCTGAAACCGCATCACATTCTCTACACCTATCTTCACCTGGCACCGGATCCGGTTCAGGCCGACGGCCTGCGCAAGTCCGGCTGCACGGCGATCGCCTATGAAACCGTCACGGACAGTGCGGGGCGCCTGCCCCTGCTGACCCCGATGTCGCAAGTGGCAGGTCGCATGTCGGTTTCAGTCGCCGCTCACTGCCTGCAGAAAGCCCAGGGCGGACGCGGGCTGATGCTGGGCGGCGTGCCGGGCGTCCTGCCGGCAAAAGTCGTGATCATCGGTGGCGGCGTTGCCGGGACGCATGCGGCGGAGATGGCGATTGGCGCGCGGGCCGATGTCACTGTCTTCGACCGCTCCAATGCCCGTCTGGCTGAGCTCGACGTCCAGTTCGCCGGCGCGGTGAAGACCGCCTACTCCACCCAGGCCGCCCTCGATAGCGCTGTTCGTGAGGCTGATGTGGTTATCGGTGCGGTGTTGATCCCCGGAGCAGCGGCACCGAAGCTGGTCTCGCGCGCAATGCTGTCACAGATGAAGGATGGCGCGGTGCTCGTCGATATTGCCATTGACCAGGGCGGCTGCTTCGAGACCTCGCGGGCAACGACGCATGACGACCCGGCCTATATTATCGATGGTGTCGTGCACTATTGCGTCGCCAACATGCCGGGTGCCTATGCCCGGACCTCTGCATTCGCGCTGAATAACGCCACCCTTCCCTTCGCCATCGCGATTGCGAATAAGGGCGTGGAGAAAGCCCTCAATGATGACGCCAATCTGGCGCGGGGCCTGAATGTCGCAAACGGTGAAATCACCTATAAGTCCGTCGCCGAGGATCTTGGCCTGGCTTATGTGAAGCCGGACTGGCTGACCTCGATTTAAAGGTGCATCACACACCAGAATCATAAAAGCGTTACGGGGCCGGTTTAAAGACCGGCCCTTACTGGTTTCACGAGGCTGGGGAGTTCTTCGTGCCGACACGCTATCAGCTGGTCATATTTGACTTCGACGGCACGCTTGCGGACAGCCTGACCTGGTTTCGCACGGCGATGGCCGATGTCGCCGACAAGCACGGGCTCGGGCCGATTTGCGAAGAGCGTGCCGAACGCCTGCGCTCGCTCACACCCAAGCAGATCATGAGCGAGATGAATATTCCTGCCTGGAAACTCCCCTTTATCGCCGCCGATGTCCGCGCCCTGGCCGCTGAGAATGTCGACAAGATCACGCTTTATGACGGCATTCCTGAGATGCTGCGGGCGCTCGACGCTGCCGGCATCCGGATCGCCGTGGTCAGCTCCAATGGCGAGACGGCAGTCCGTGAGGTTTTGGGCGAGACCCTGACACCGCTGGTCAGCCAGTTCGCCTGCGGCGCCGCTCTTTTCGGCAAGGCCTCGATTTTCCGCAAAGTCATGAAAAAGGCGGGCGTCAGCGCGGATCAGACCCTCAGTATTGGTGACGAGATCCGGGACATTGATGCCGCGCGCGAGGCCGGATGTGATTGTGCCGCGGTCAGCTGGGGCTTTGCGACCGGGGATATCCTCGAGGCCCAGCTACCGGACATGCTGCTGCAGGATACGTCCCAGATCTGCGGGGCCGCCACGGGAGCAGCCTCCCCGACGGCCCAACAGGCTGAATAGGCAAACCGCGATCAGGCGTTGATCCGCGCCTTGGCCTCTTCGTATTCACGCTTGAGCTGATCGATATAGTCAGCTGCGCTTTGCACGGACTTGACCGAACCAATGCCCTGGCCGGAACCCCAGATATCTTTCCAGGCCTTGGCATCGGTATTGCCGCCGGAACCGAAATTCATGGCTGACGGATCGCTTTCCGGCAGATTATCGGGGTCGAGCCCTGAATCCTCGATCGATTTGCGAAGATAATTGCCATGCACACCCGTGAAGAGATTTGTGTAGACGATGTCTTCGGCACGTCCCTCCACAATCCCCTGCTTGTAGCGCTCATCCGCGCGGGCTTCCTCGGTCGCGATAAAGGCGGAACCGATATAGGCGTAATCCGCGCCCATGGCCTGGGCAGCGAGGACGCCGCCACCGGTTGAGATCGATCCCGAGCACAAGATTGGTCCGTCAAACCATTCACGGGTTTCCGCAATAAACGGGAAGGGCGAAAGCGCGCCTGCATGGCCGCCCGCGCCGGCGGATACACAGATCAGGCCGGTCGCGCCTTTTTCAATGGCCTTGTGCGCGAAGCGCTGGTTGATCACATCATGCAGGGTAATTCCGCCCCAGCCATCAACCGCCTGATAGACATCCTCACGCGCCCCGAGTGAGCAGATCACAACCGGAACCTTGTATTTCTCGCAGAGCGCCATGTCCTCTTCGAGCCGGTTATTGGACCGGTGGACGATCTGATTGACCGCAAAGGGCGCCGCCGGCTTGTCCGGATTGGCGCGATTGAAACTCTCAAGCTCCGAGGTGATCTGATCCAGCCACTCATCGAGCTGGCTGACCGGACGTGCATTCAATGAGGGGAAGGACCCGACGATACCTGCCTTGCACTGGGCAATCACCAGATCAGGATTTGAGATGATGAAAAGCGGTGCGCCGATAACGGGCAGTTGCAGCTTGCCCTTGAGAATATCCGGTTCGGCCATGAATGGTCCCCTTCGTGACGTTATCTTGTCGCCCTCTATCCGGCGATGCTGTGTCCGGGAAACTAGTTCGCGGCAGGAATCGTGTCGAGAACCGCCTGCTGTGCCGTATAGGGCAACTTATTGTGCAGGTGCGAAAGGCCGTGCTGCACGCGCAGGCATCCTGCAACGCAGATGAGCAATTTCGAGCGATACCGAAATTTCTTTTAACGCTTTCTTGACGGTTCGCGGGCTGCCGCGCCGGAGTGGTTACGCGGTGTCTTGTCGGGCCCGCGATCTGTGAACTCTGGCGGCGGCCGACGCCAGCTTTTCACGACGCACCCGACCGTGTCACCGTCCAAGATGAAGCGCAAAAATGCGCTCTGTACACAGATCGACCCGACTTC
>JBELMP010000133.1:0-7179 GCA_042095695.1 Maricaulis sp.
TTCACGTCCGTGATCTTGCGACCGGCGATCGCTTCGCCTGCATCCGCCTTGGCCTGATACTCGGCAACGATGCGGTCGATAACGCCATATTTGTCTTCGTCCGCGCAGAACGGCGACATGGTTGGAGATCCATAGCTGACCGGCAAAGCACGGCGCAGATCAGCCATCGTCTTGTCCGGATTGCGGTCAAGCATCTGCAGTACGGCACGAGCGGCCACCAGGCCGTCATCATATCCGCGTCCAATCGGGTCCTGGAGGAAGAAGTGACCGGATTTCTCGAAGCCGGAAAGCGCCCCCAACTCCTTCGAGCGACGCTTGATGTAGGAATGCCCGGTTTTGTAGTAATCGGTCTTGCAGCCATGCTCAGCCAGCACCGGGTCAATCGCGAACAGGCCGGTTGATTTGACATCCACGACGAAGGTGGAGCCCGGATAAAGCGGCGCGAGATCGCGCGCCAGCATCAATCCGATCTTGTCCGCAAAGATTTCCTCGCCCTCATTGTCGATGACACCACAGCGATCGCCATCGCCGTCAAAGCCCAGGCCTACATCGGCACCATGCTCGAGCACTGCATCGCGCATGGCATGAAGCATTTTCATATCTTCCGGATTGGGGTTGTAACGCGGGAAGGTGTGATCAAGTTCGCAATCCATCTCGATCACCTCGACACCCATGGCGCGCAGCGCCTGGGGCACGAAGGCACCTGCCGTGCCATTGCCACAAGCCGCGACAACTTTGAGCGGCCGCTTGATATCAACATCGCTCGCTACATCGCTGACATAGCGCTCCGCGACACCTTCTGCCCGCACATAGCCGCCACCGGAACGCGTCTTGCCCTCACCATTGAGGACGATCTGCTTCAGACGACTCATCTCGTCTGGACCAAAGGTCAGAGGGCGGCCCGCGCCCATCTTCACGCCGGTCCAGCCATTGGAATTGTGGCTCGCCGTCACCATCGCGACGCAGGCGATATCGAGGTCAAACTGCGCGAAATAGGCGGTTGGAGACAGTGCCAGTCCGATATCATGGACTTCGACGCCCGCAGCCATGAGGCCAACTTCCAGCGCCTGCTTCACGGATAGCGAATAGCTCCGGAAATCATGGCCGACAACGATCTTCGGATCGACGCCGAGCTCATGGATCAAGGTGCCCAGACCAAGGCCGAGCGCCTGCACGCCGTAAAGGTTCAACTCCGACGGCTTGTCCGAACCGGAATGCCCGAACCACCAGCGCGCATCATATTCCCGGAAACCGGTCGGCTTGATCAGCGCTTCGTTTTCAAAGCCCCAGCTATTCGGTGCGAGTTCGGCGTGCGGTTTCTTGGACATGATTTCCCCCTGATCTCGTGCATCTCTTATTGCATCCGCGGCTGGATGCAAGACGAAAGCGATGGCCTGTTTCCGGAATTATTCGGGACGGCCGATACTGGTGTAATCGAAGCCCGCAGCCGCCATCTCTTCGGGACGATAAATATTCCGGAGATCAACCATGACCGGCGCCTTCATCGTCGATTTGAGACGGTCGAGATCCAGCGCCCGGAACTCGTTCCACTCGGTGATGATCACCAGAATGTCGGCGTTTTCAGCGCAGAAATACGGGCCGGAGGTAAACTCGACATTGTTGAAAAGATGCTCGGCCTCGACCGTGCCGGCCGGGTCAAATGCCTTGATCCGCGCCCCGGCCTCCTGCAGCGCCGGGATGATTTCCAGGCTCGGGGCATCGCGCATGTCATCCGTATTCGGCTTGAAGGTAACGCCGAGCACGGCAACCGTCTTGCCCGCGACATCTCCGCCTGCAGCGGCCAGCACCTTGTCCGCCATGGCGCGCTTGCGCTTGTCATTGATGTCGACCACCGTTTCGATCAGGCGAACGGGTGAGCCCGCATCCTGCGCTGTGCGGACAAGTGCGAGCGTATCCTTGGGGAAGCATGAGCCGCCATAGCCGGGACCGGCATTCAGGAATTTCCGCCCGATGCGGTTATCCAGCCCGACGCCCCGCGCGACTTCCTGCACATTTGCACCGACTTCCTCGCAGAGATCCGCGATCTCGTTGATGAAGGTAATCTTCAAAGCCAGGAAGGCGTTGGCTGCATATTTAATCAGCTCCGACGTCCGGCGAGCGGTAAAGATAATGGGCGTCTCATTCAGATAAAGGGGGCGATAAAGCTCGGTCATCACAGCGCGGGCTCGCTCATCATCCGTGCCAACAACAACGCGGTCCGGACGCTTGAAATCATCGATCGCCGCGCCTTCGCGCAAAAATTCCGGATTGGATACGACAGCAAAATCGGCATCCGGCCGGGTCTCACGGATGATACGCTCGACCTCGTCACCCGTGCCAACCGGAACCGTCGACTTGGTCACCACGACGGTATAGCCATCCATGACCTCGGCGATTTCCTTGGACGCGGCATAAACGTAGGAAAGGTCAGCGAAACCGTCTCCGCGACGCGAGGGAGTTCCCACAGCGATAAAGACTGCATCCGCGTCGCGCACGGCATCCGTCAGATCCTGGGTAAAGTGCAGGCGGCCTTCGCGGACATTGCGCTGAACCAGCAGGTCCAGACCGGGCTCATAAATCGGGATGCCACCGGACTGCAAGGTTTCGACCTTGGACGCGTCCTTGTCGACACACGTCACATCATGACCGAAATCGGCAAAACACGCCCCGGATACCAAGCCGACATATCCGGTTCCGATCATTGCGACGCGCATGGCATTTCTCCCTGAATTCGTCGCAAACGGTATCGCTCCTCACCGCCCCAGGCGCAAGGATTGATTCCATACGCGATGCCGGGAGATCACCGTGCGCTGAGACGACGGATAAGTGCTTTGCCGGCGCGCAGGGCGGGCTGTTCGAAAACCAGGTGTGCAATCGCCGCCATTACCAGAACGGCAATCAGTCCCACGGGATAATAAATGACGCTTCCCAATATGTTATCACTGAAGCGCGCGATCAGCCGCGCCAGCACGTCCAGCACCAGAGTATGCCCGAGATACAGCACGTAGGACCAGTCTCCGATCCGGCGCACGAGATCCGGCATGACGGGTTTCCAGGCGAGGAGTGCAGCGACCAGACCGATCGCAAAGGGGGCGAAAACGGCGACCCTGACCGTCGGCTCATCCAGCCCGGCCACGCCGAACTTCCCGGTCCAGAAAATGCCAAGCCCGGCGCCCAGCAAGGTGAGTATCAGGGCGGGGATTTTCAGCCGGGTCAAATGGCCGTGCAATTCCGCTATCACCGCACCGGCCAGGAAGAGCAGGTTGAAAGGGCTGACGATCAGCCGGAGCACCGGGTTGGATAGCGTATCCGGCAGCAACAGGCCCAGCAGTGTAAGGCCAAGCCAGCCAGCCGCCAGATACGGCCGCCAGCCTCGAGGCGCCGCCAGAAACAGCGCATAGGCCAGGTAGAAGTACAGCTCATGTGTCAGGGTCCAGGCCACCGGTAGCAGGGGCATGTCCGCGCCGGGCCACAGCGTCAGCGTTCGCAGCCAGTCTGTCGTCGCGAACACGCGACCCAGATCGCCACCCATCACGAGCCCGTAACCCAGGATCGCACCAAGCGTGAACAACCAATACATCGGAAAGATACGATTGAGCCGCATCAGATAAAAGCCAGGGTCGAAGCCCTGGCGAGAGCGGTACAGGCTGTGAATGATGAAGCCGGAAATAACGAAGAAGACATCGACGCCGGCAAAGCCGAAATAGGCATAATCACCGAAGGAGGCATCGCTAAAGAAACGCCCCTCATTCTGGTAGGCATGTCCTGCAACGACCAGCAGGACGGCGATCGCCCGAAGATATTGAACCTCGATTATGGTCTGTCGCGCAGCCGGCATCAGATCAGCTCGACGCGTCGGAAATGGCTGCCTTGACCGCATCAACGACCCGGCGGATCAGCGCTCTTTCGCCCTCCGCCATAACGCGGATGACCGGCTCGGTTCCCGAGGCCCGCACCACGAGGCGTCCGGCGCCCTTGAGCTCAGCCTCCGCATCGGCAATGACCGCTTTGACGGATGCCGCTTCCAGCGGCGTCTTACCCTTGTCGATGCGGACATTTTCCAGCAGCTGGGGCGCCGGTTTGAACACCGTCAGCACATCACTCGACGGCTTGCCCGACTCCACCAGGACACGCAGGACCTGCAGGGCTGCAATCAAACCATCACCGGTCGGCGACAGCCCCGGGGTCAGGATATGCCCGGACGCCTCTCCACCCAGATTAATCCCTGTCTCCTTCATCCGTTCGGAAACATAGCGATCCCCGACCTTGGTTCGCTCGAGCCGGATATCATGGTCAGCAAGAAATTGCTCAAGCCCGAGATTTGACATCACCGTCGCGACAATCGCGGGCTCTTTCAGCTCGCCGGTCTTGGCCCAGTGACGCGCCAGAAGGCCCAGAATCTGGTCGCCATCCGTGATCCGGCCGGCCTCGTCACAGAGAATGACACGATCCCCATCCCCGTCCAGCGCGATGCCCAGGTCCGCCCGATAGCGACGCACTTCCTTCGCGAGCTTGTCAGGAGCGGTCGAACCGCATTCCTCATTCACATTGAACCCGTTCGGCTCGACCCCGATCGGGATCACGTCGGCACCAAGCTCCCAGAGTACGGTCGGCGCCACCTTGTAGGCCGCGCCATTGGCACAATCGACGACAATGCGAAGGTCAGACAGGCGCTGATCCTTCGGGAAGGTCGACTTGACGATTTCGACATAGCGGGCCTGCGCATCATCGATCCGCTTGGCGCGCCCGATATCCGCAGGTTCGGCCAATTGTTCGGACAGGCCTCGATCCATCCGCGCCTCGATTTTCAACTCGGTCGCGTCATCCAGCTTTTTCCCGTCCGGTCCAAAAAGCTTGATACCATTATCGTGATAGGGGTTATGCGAGGCCGTGATCATGACGCCGAGATCGGCGCGCAAAGATCGGGTCATCTGCGAGACAGCCGGTGTCGGCAAGGGGCCGAACTGGAAGACATCCATACCGACCGAGGTGAAGCCCGCGACGAGGGCAGACTCGATCATGTAGCCGGACAATCGTGTATCTTTGCCGATAACGACAGAGTGCCGCCCGGAATGGCGCACAAAATGCCGCCCTGCCGCCATCCCGAGACGCAGCGCCGTTTCAGCACTCATCGGAAAGGAATTGGTTAGCCCGCGCACACCGTCAGTGCCGAAATATTTCTTGCTCATCTGATCCACCTGACACCAGTCATCCCCGGTATAACCGCATAAGCCCGAGCCGGAAACAAAGGGTTACTCTGGCCCCTGCGCTGGACGGGCGCAGCAAACCTCGCTACCCCGAAAGTTATGACACCAGGGGATTTGCGATGACAAAAATACGCAAAGCTGTCCTGCCTGTGGCGGGCATGGGAACGCGGGTTTTACCAGCCACGAAATCAATCCCGAAAGAAATGCTGCCTGTCTTCGACCGACCGGCGATCCAATATGTTGTCGATGAGGCGCTGGCTGCGGGGATCGAGCATTTCGTCTTCATTACCGGGCGCAACAAGGCCGCGATCGAAGATTATTTCGACACAGCCTATGAGCTCGAGGCGACGCTGCGCTCCAAAGGCAAGACCGATATTCTCGAACAGGTTGAGCGCACATGCCCGACGCCGGGGTCGATGAGTTTTGTCCGACAGCAAGCACCGCTCGGCCTCGGTCACGCCATCTGGTGTGCGCGCGATATTATCGGTGATGACCCATTCGCGATCCTCCTGCCCGATGTGCTGATCCAGTCAGAGCCCAGCTGCCTGGCGCAGATGGTTGCGGTCTTCGAGGAAACCGGTGGCAATGTCATTGCGGTCGATCCGGTACCGGAGTCCGAAGTCGACAAATACGGCGTGATCGACCCGGTCGAACGTGATGGCCGCAAGATCAGGATGCGCGGGATGGTGGAAAAACCGCCGGTCACATCAGCCCCTTCAAATCTTGCGATTACCGGTCGCTATATCCTGCAAGGCGAAATCTTCCGCTTTCTGGAGGACCAGGCCGCGGGCGCCGGTGGTGAAATCCAGCTTACCGACGCGATGGTCAGGCTGATGCGCGAACAGGATTTCCACGCCGTGGAATTTGCCGGTCGTCCCTATGATTGCGGAAGCAAGATCGGCTATTTGCGCGCCACGCTGGCCTTTGCCAAACAGGATGCGGAATTTGGTCAAGAGGCCCGCGAGGAAATCGCCAAGGCTTTGGAGTCAGACTAGGCGTTACGCGTTTTCCATGATCGGAACCAGGTCGCGAATTCGGCGAGCCCGTCCTCAATCCGCACCTTTGGAGTATAGCCGTAATCGCGCTGTATCTTGGACACATCCGCATAGGTCCGCGTAACGTCACCGGGTTGCATGGGCAGCATAATCTTCTCCGCCGTCAGGCCGAGCGCCGCTTCCAGGGCTGCGATCATATCCATGAGCCTGACCGGGGCCGAGCCGCCGATATTGTAGACTTCGTGCCGGCCAGCCGTCGGATTATCTGCAAGGATCCGACCCAGTGGCTCAACGATATCAGAGATGTAGGTGAAATCCCGCTCCATATCGCCATTGTTGAACACTTTGATGGGGCGACCGTCCAGCATGGCATCTGCAAACAGCCAATACGCCATGTCGGGACGTCCCCAGGGCCCGTATACGGTAAAGAAACGCAAGCCAGTCGCCGCGATACCATATAGTCGCGAATAGCTGGCAGACATGAATTCATCAGATCGCTTGGTCGCCGCATAAAGCGATTCCGGCGTCTCATTTGCGTCCGTCTCCGCAAACGGGACCTTGGAGGCCTGGCCATAGACAGAGCTTGAAGACGCGTACACCAGATGTTTGAGCCGATCCCCGAGCGAGCGGGCGAGCTCGAGAATATTCAGATGCCCGATGAGATTGGATTGCGCGTAAGCATGAGGGTCCTCAATGGAATATCTCACCCCAGCTTGCGCACCGAGATGCAGGATCCGCTCTGGCTGATGCTCGGCGAGCGCAGCGATACGCGGCGTATCGGAGAGGTCCGCCTTGATGAAGCGAAACGTCTCATAGGCTTCCAGACGCTCCAGACGCGCCGCCTTCAGCTCGGGCTCATAATAGGTATTGAGATTATCAATCCCGATCACGGATTTCCCGGAGGCGAGCAGAGCCAGCGCCGCGTGATAGCCGATAAACCCGGCTGCGCCTGTGATCAGTACCGTCACGACTTCACC
>JBELMP010000134.1:0-7050 GCA_042095695.1 Maricaulis sp.
TCCAGGGCGTAGGTTCACCATCAGCCAGCGGGGCGAGGGGCTCGATGCGAGTCGACGTCTCGGCATGATCATGACCACCATGCGGGTGCTCATGCCCCGTGTGATGATGCGAGGTGGATGGTGTTGCTGCGCAGGCGGCAAGGCTTGCGGCTGCAGCTGCAATCAGAATGTATCGCATGTCGGAAACCCCAATCTCCGGAAGAGGCGCGAATGCGCCGACCGGCTTTCCTTATCTGCTCCGCGATACGATTTGATGACGCGCTCATCTGCCGGCGCCAGGGCGGAGGCTCGGCTTCAGCGTTGCATGCTTGACTTTCCCTGCTGGCACAGTAGAACCCCCGCTTCCCGCGCCTGCGGGAGAAGACGGGTGATACGGAAGCCGCCGTTGCAATCGCGATCTCAATCGGGAGGTCGCCGGTCCGGATCGAAGAAGAGAGCATAGAATGTCAAAGCGTCATTCGCAGAAGTATAAAATCGACCGCCGCATGGGTGAGAACCTCTGGGGCCGTCCGAAGTCTCCGATTAATTCCCGCCCCTATGGCCCGGGTCAGCACGGTCAGCGCCGCAAGGGCAAGATGTCCGATTTCGGCATCCAGCTGATGGCGAAGCAGAAGCTGAAGGGCTATTACGGCAATATCACCGAGAAGCAGTTCCGCCGCACCTATGACGAGGCGGTCCGTCGCACCGGCAACACCGCCGAGAATCTGATCGGCCTGCTGGAATCCCGCCTCGACGCCATTGTTTACCGGTCCAAATTCGTCCCGACCGTGTTCGCGGCCCGTCAGTTTGTGAACCACGGCCATGTGAAGGTGAACGGCGTCAAGACCAACATTCCGTCCTACCGCTGCAAGCCGGGCGATGTTATCGAGATCCGTGAGCGCTCGCGCTCCATGGCGCTGGTCCTAGAAGCTCTCGAAAGCCCGGAACGTGATATCCCTGACTATGTGGATCTCGACCCGAAGGCGATGAAGACGACTTTCGTGCGCATGCCGGAACTTTCTGAAGTGCCTTATGCGGCGCAGATGGAACCGAATCTCGTGGTCGAATTCTACTCCTCGTAGGTTCGAGACCGGTCCAGAAAAACGATGGCCCGCCCGGCATTGCCTGGCGGGCTTTCTTTTTGTCCGTGCCCGCTATTCTTGTTCGCCTATGAGGCGATTTTGACGCTCATGCAGCGATGTCTGCGTGCAAGCGCTTGATCAAGCGGCATTAATGCGTTTGTGTTTCGGCCTCTTTCCGGTCTGGGGCATTGCGCCGGGATGAGAGGGTGTTGGCAATTATTGGGGGGCAAGCGTGTTTTCACGTGTTTTTCTGGCTTTGTGCGCGGCGTCATTAAGCGCTGCATGTTCGACACCGGCACAGGATGACGATCGTCGCCTGTCGCGTTTCCTTCCAGGCGTGCCGAGCCTTCCGAGCATGTCTGTATCGGACATCTCGATTCCCGGTACCGGTCGAGAGGCGCCGGAAGCCGATCCGAGCCTGGAGCCGGTGATCTATTGGCGCGTCATCGAGGACGATATCTTGGTGATCCATGCCAATACGCAAGGCTGTACCTCCCGCTCCGATTTCACGGTCGCGGTTGAGCAATATCATGACGATGTCTTTACCGTCGGTCTGGTGCGACGCGAGGATGATCTTTGCGAGGAAACCATCCCGTGGGGCATCCAGCTCGGCTATGGCTTTGAGGAGCTCGGCGTGCCGCTGGGCGGGGCGATCATTGTTTTGAATCCGCTCGATGACCGCTCATGGGATTGGGACGCGGCCGGCGAACCGCGCATGGCAGCGCGCTAGGCAGGGATCACGTCGACCCGGTCAGGATAGAAGCCGAGCCGGCCTCTTATTGCCGACACCGCATCGAAGGGGGTCTCATAGCTCCAGACTGCATCGACCAGCCTGGATCCATCGGCAAGACGGAGATGGAAATAGCGAGCTTCGCCCTTATAGGGGCACCAGCTAACACGATCTGACGCTTCCAGAATGCCCGCAGCGAGGTCGTCCCGATTGACATAGTAGACTGGCGGATACACGTGTTCCCGAAGTTCCAGCGCGCCTGCCTGCGCCGCAATTTCATGACCGCTGGCAGAAATGCGGACCAGTGTCTCGGCGTCCGCAATCTCTATCGGGTGTTCCGGACCAGGTTTGAGTATCGGTCGCGTTTCATCGGTCATGGAGTGCGATCAGGCTGCCTCGATCAAGCCCTGATCGCGCAGATAGGTCTGTAGCTCGCCGGTCTCGAACATTTCTTTGACTATGTCGCAGCCGCCGACAAATTCACCTTTGACATAAAGCTGGGGAATGGTCGGCCAGTTCGAGAATTCCTTGATACCCTGGCGGATCTCATCGCTCTCGAGCACATTCACGCTTTCGAACTCCACCTGGAGATGGTCGAGCACGCGCGCGACGACCGATGAAAAGCCGCATTGCGGAAAAATCGGCGTACCCTTCATGAACAGGACAACATCATTACCGTCGATGGCCGACTTGATGTTTTCATGTGCAGCGTCACTCATTTCATACTCCTTCAACGCCTCGTCGGGCATTCCTATGGGCTAGAGCTAGGCGGGCGAGGGCGGTGGTTCAAGTCCTGCCAGCCGCGCATTCTGCTCTAAATGCCCGATCTTGGTGGTCAGGGATACAAGGCTATCAGTAAGAGGGTGCTCTATCGCCCATCGCAAAGCATCCTCCGGCCGTCGCGACTGCCTGGGACGAGACTGGCCAGTCACACGCTGTTTGATGGCGCGGGCCAGATACCAGGCCGAGGCTGGGCCGAGCGGCAGGCGTGCTGCCACGGTCGCCCCTTTGAGCACCTCAATGGCAATCAGGCTTAGGCCGGCAGCCTTGCAGCGCTGCAAACGGTCCAAGGACTCCGCATCGATATCGGCATTCAATGGCGCCATAATGGCATTGATCTCCTCCATCCTGATCGCCGAATCCAGTTCGGCACCGCGACCGCAAATTCCAAGGTGATGGAAAAGGCCACGTTTTCGAAACACCTCGAGGTGACGCATCAGCTTGTCAGTCAACTCCTCCGGTGCTGGCCCGTGCAGAAGCAGGAGGTCCACATAAGGCGTGCCGAGGCGTTCCAGCGAGGCTTTTAGCGACATTTCCACCGCACCGGGGGAAAAGTCACGGATACCGCCTGCATGAACGCCGGCCTTGGTGGAGATGAATATCTGCTCGCGTTCGACATCGCGCAGGGCTTGCCCAAGCCGTAGCTCGGCTCTGCCATGACCATAGGCTGGCCCAGTGTCGAAATAGGTGACACCCAGTGCAACGGCCCGCTGGATCAGCTGCGTACTGGCCCGGCTATGGGCGATAATGCTGGCATGTGGACCAGTGACACCAAAGCCGAGGCGGGAAAGGGCCGGATGCGAAATCATGCGTCCGGTGCGCGGGTTTCCAGCGCCAGAGCGTGGAGCTCATTTCCCATCTTACTGCCGAGGGCGGCATACACCATTTGATGTTGTGCAACTCGCAGCTTGCCCTTGAAGGCGGAGCTTGTGACGACGGCTTTCCAGTGATCATTGTCACCGGCAAGGTCTTCCATTTCCACCTCGGCGTCGGGAATCCCGGCCTTGATCAGGGCGATAATGTCTTCGGCAGGCATTGGCATGGGCCACCTCGTTCACGCAATCTCACCGTTTGAACGCGCGCTTGTGAGCGAGTGTGTCGAGACGAGCTCTTCCCCGTAGCGCGCTGGCAAGTCATATGGTGACCAAGCTAATCCTGAGCACCCCTGGAGGGAAGAGAATGAGCCAGATCTTTGCTGTGAAAATGATGCTTCGCCTCGGCCTTGGGGCCGCCAACCTTGTTTTGATTGCCTTCTTCCTGACAGGGCAGGCCCTTGCCGGCGAGCAATATCTCGACCGCGATGACCGTCCGGTCGGTGGTTATGACGTGGTCAGCTACCACACCGAGGTCGCGCCGCTGGAAGGCCTCGACAGCATAACGGCGGAATACAACGGCGCGACATGGTATTTTGCAAACGAGGCCAATCGCGATCTGTTTGTCGCGGATCCGGCGCGCTATGCGCCCGCCTATGATGGACATTGTGCCTTTGCGCTTGCGAATGGTCGAAAGGTCCGCACCGACCCGCTGGTTCTAGACGCTACGGAAAATTCAGTGTGCGCGGGCGCGTGCCCATGGCAATATAGAAAGACTTATTGCTTCGGGGAAAATTATGCGTCCGCTTCTGTTTACATCTGCACTTGCTCTGACACTCGCCGCCTGTAATACGCCGGCGCCTGAGCGTCCCGCTGATCCGTCGCAAGCTGGCGCCGTCTCGATTGACCGCGCGCAATTGCTGGATGATCTGCGCATCCTGTCGGCAGACGATATGCAGGGCCGCGGCGCCGGAACCGAGGGCGCCGCAATGGCGCGCGCCTATATCATTGACCGCTATGAAGAGATCGGAATCAGCCCGATCGGTGAGGAATTCGAATCCGAATTTGTCTTCGATGTCCGCGGCGCAGAGGGTGAACAGGCACCCGGCGTCAACATTATCGGACGCATCGAAGGTAGTTCTGACAGTGAGCATGTGATGGTCGTCTCCGCGCACTATGATCATCTCGGTGTCCGCGGTGGCGAGATTTACAATGGTGCTGATGACAATGCCTCCGGCGTGTCGGCGATGCTGGCGATTGCGGCGGAGTTTGCCGAAACGCCACCGGAACATGATGTGATCTTTGTGGCGCTCGATGCGGAGGAACATGGCCTGCTCGGTGCCTATTTCTTCGTCGCCGAACCGCCGGTTGACCAGAATAACATCATTTTCAATCTGAACCTGGACATGGTTGCCATGTCGACGGACCGGATCCTCTGGGCGGTCGGCACTTATCACTATCCCTCACTTGTGCCGTTGGTCGAGACGGTCGCTGCGCGCGCGAGCATTGACCTACCCATGGGGTTCGATGAGCCGACTGATGTACCGGGCGCAGACTGGACGCTGCTGACCGATAGCGGCGCCTTCCACGAGGCGGGAATTCCCTTCATTTATCTCGGCGTGGACTTCCATCCCCATTATCACCAGGCCAGCGATACCTATGAGCATATGACCCTGGATTTTTTCCAGGATGCGTCGGAGACAATTGTCGACTTCGCGCGCGAGGCCGATCGTCGCCTGCCCGAGATCGCCGCTGCGGAAGGTCGCGGGTGATAATCAATTCATTGGCTTGATGAGCTGGGTTTCGTAACTCGGCTGCATGAGATACGAGCCGAGTTCCATTGATCGCTTCGCCGCAGTCCTTATGGGGCTGCGCGCGCTTTATGCGTTGAGTTTCATCACGATCGTGATCGCAGCACTGACCGGCGTGCTGAATTTGCGGGCGTTGGACCCGGAGCTGGCACGATTTTTCGCTCTGCAACCGCCGCAAATGTTCGGTTTGTGGTGCCTCTATGTGTTCGGCTACCTCTATGCTGCAATCCTCATATGGACCGGTCGGCCGACGCGTTCCCTGATTGCCTATGTGCTGAGTTTTTCCCTGGATATCATCCTGTGGACGCTGGTTGTCACCGTGCGCATTGATGTGACGTCGATGCCGAGTTGGGGGCATCTGGCGGATCTCTTGATCACCCTGTTTGATCTCGGCGCACTCAGCTATCTGACTTTTGTCGTCCTGACCCTGCGCAAGCAAGACAGTATGCGCTGGACCTGATTCAACCTTACTCGGCGGCTTTCAACTCGGATGACATCAGGCCCGGCAGCCAGCCCTCGAAGGCAGACCGCAAATCACTGAGCGGAAGGTGGTGCGCGCCATTCACGCTGACGCTGTCGCCGCCGGCGAGCCCGACAACCTGGATCGGAACGTCGTCCGCCTTGGCGTCCTGGATAATCGCGATGGCATCATCCTTCTTGGCCGCGATCAGGTAGCGCGCCTGGTCCTCGCCAAACAGAAAGCCATGCATCGGAACATCGCTCTGGGCTTCATGGGCGAGCTTGATGCCTGTGTTTGATGCCAGTGCCATATCGGCCGCCGCGCAGGCGAGACCGCCATCGGACAAATCGTGGCAGGCGGACAGGCGCCCGGCGCGGATCTGGCCGCGAACGAAATCACCATTGGCTTTCTCGGCCGCCAGATCGACCATGGGCGTGCCGCCGTCCTCGCGGCCCTCAATCTCGCGGAGATAAAGGGATGCGCCCATGGCACCGGTCGTCTTGCCGACAACCAGGAGAATCTGGCCGGCTTCCAGCCCGCCAAAACCGATGCGCTTATCCATGTCCGGCAGCAAGCCGACCGCGCCGACAGCCGGGGTTGGCGGAATCGCGACCCCATTGGTCTCGTTGTAGAGGCTGACATTGCCGGAGACGACCGGGAAGTCGAGTGCCTTGCAGGCCATCGCCATGCCTTCGATACAGCCGACGAACTGGCCCATAATCTCTTCGCGTTCCGGATTGCCGAAGTTCAGGCAATCGGTGATCGCAATCGGGTCGCCGCCCGATGCGGTGATATTGCGCCAGGCTTCCGCCACCGCCTGCTTCCCGCCTTCAAACGGGTCCGCAAAGCAATAGCGCGGCGTGCAGTCCGTGGTGATCGCGAGCGCCTTGTCAGTTCCATGCACGCGGACGATCGCGGCGTCGGACGGGTCATCCGAGCTGGCTGCTGTATCCGCCATGACATGCTGGTCATACTGGCGATAAATCCAGGCCTTGGATGCCATGTTCGGGCTGGCCATGATGGTTTTGAGCACTTCACCCATATGCAGGGGTTGAGCGACATCCTTGGCGGAAATCTGGGCGCGGACTTCTGGTGCGAAATAGGGGCGCTCATATTTCGGGGCATCATCGGCCAGCGGCGCGACCGGGATGTCGCAGACGATCTCGCCCTTGTGCTCGAGCACCATACGGCCGGTATCGGTGGTTTCGCCGATCACGGCGACATCGAGTTCCCATTTCTCGAAAATGCCCTTGGCCACGTCTTCGCGGCCCGGCTTCATGATGACCAGCATGCGCTCCTGGCTTTCCGAGAGCATCATGTCATAAGTGGTCATATTCTCTTCGCGCTGGGGCACGGTATCCATGTTGAGCTCGATACCGATCCCGCCCTTGTCCGC
>JBELMP010000135.1:0-7010 GCA_042095695.1 Maricaulis sp.
GGCCTTGAGCGCCTTGAACATCGGCATGGCGGAATGTACGCCGTACATCCGCGCTACATAGCAGGCTGTTGAGACCACGCCGCGCTGACCTCCGCCAATGATCACGGGCTTGTCCTCCAGCGACGGATTGTCACGCTTTTCGACGGCGGCGAAGAAGGCGTCGCAATCGATATGGGCAATGGACAGGCTGTCCAACTCCCCATGACGCAATATGCGCCGCGATCCGCAATGCGAGCAGGTCTGCGCCTCCGGCGCCAGGGGCGTCAGGCATTGGCGGCAATAGGCAGCGCTTAGGGGAGCAAGCCTGCTCATTCGCCGGTCGGGCTCCAAAGCCAGGCCGCCCCGCGAATCCCCGAACTCGCCCCATGCTTATTGACGCGGATGCGGGTGGCGCAGAAATCGCTGAATAGATAGGAGCCCAGTCGTGCCTGCACCGCATCCGCAAGCCCGGGCATTTGTGAGACGCCGCCGCCCAGAACCACCGTGTCGGCATCAATCAGGTTGAGGGCGCCGGCAAGGGCGCGGGCAAGACGGTCGGCATAGAGGCCGCGGGCGCGCTCGGCGGCCGAACTTGTCTCGACCGCGATTTCCGCGGCGCTCAGAGCACGGCCATAACTGGCTTCAAAACTCCGGGCCAGGCCAGGGCCTGACAGCCAAGTCTCGATACAGCCGCGACGCGAACACCAGCATTGCGGACCGGGATGCTCGGCCGGTGTCATCCAGGGCAGGGGGTTATGCCCCCATTCGCCGGCAATCCCCTGCGCGCCGGCATGCAGGCGTTTTTCGATCACCAGCCCGCCGCCGACGCCGGTGCCCAGAATGATGCCGAAGACAATCCGCCCATCGCGCCCGGCGCCATCCATCGCCTCTGACAGGGCAAAACAGTCCGCGTCATTGGCCAGGCGCAGGGGGCGCTGTAATCGGGCCTCGAGATCGCGACCGAAGGGCTTGCCATTGAGCCAGGTCGAATTGGCATTGCGCATGAGCCCGGTCTTCGGACTGATCGAGCCGGGATGCCCCAGCCCCACCTTCGCGCGTTGACCGACCTGCGTTTCCAGGGTCGCGACCAGGTCCGCGATCTGGCTCAGGGAGGCTGTATAGGTGCGTTCCGTAGGCTGACGAAGGCGCGTGACAATCCGGCCATCGGCAGCCATGGCAATCGCCTCGGTCTTGGTTCCGCCTAAATCGATCCCTATGCGCAGCATTGTCACCTCATCCTGAAGGCGTGATAGTGGTCGCGTTTCGTGTTTTTTGTTCTTATCTTGTTCCCAAATGCGTGAAAAGGTCCACGCGACTCATGGTTGGTTAAGGAAGATCGGTTTTAGTGCATCCGGGGTTCAACAAGCGCTGTAAAGGCGCCAGATCAACGGGAAGCGCGTCGCCGACATGCTGCAGGTCATGCCGAAAAAGGTCCTGATCGTCGAAGACAACGAGCTCAATATGAAGCTCTTCAATGATCTGCTTGAGGCTCATGGGTATGAGACCTTGCAGACCAAGGATGGCTTCAAGGCGCTTGAGATGGCGCGCGAGCATACGCCTGATCTGATCCTCATGGATATCCAGCTGCCGGAGGTCTCTGGCCTGGAAGTCACCAAATGGCTCAAGGATGATGAAGCGCTGCAGACCATCCCGGTCGTTGCGGTGACCGCCTTTGCCATGAAGGGCGATGAGGAACGCATCCGCGAAGGCGGGTGTGAAGCCTATCTGTCCAAACCAATTACCGTATCGACCTTTATCGAGACTGTTCGTCAATTTCTCGACTAGGAGGCCTGCATGAGTGCGCGCATCCTGGTTGTCGACGACATTCCCGCGAATGTCCGGATGCTCGAAGCCAAGTTAATGGCGGAGTATTTTGATGTCTGCACCGCCCATAGCGGTGAGGAGGCGATCCGTCTTGCAAGGACAGAACAACCGGACCTGGTTCTGCTGGACGTGATGATGCCCGGTCTGGACGGATACCAGACCTGTCAACGGCTCAAGGGCGACAGTCTGACCCGCCATATCCCGGTGGTGATGGTGACCGCACTGGATGAGCGCGAGGAGCGTTTGCGCGGTCTCGAGGCGGGGGCCGATGATTTCCTGACCAAGCCGGTGGATGACGTCACCCTGTTCGCGCGGGTGCGAAGCCTGTTGCGGCTGAAGGGCGTGCTGGATGAGCTGCGTTTTCGTGATCAGGGCGACAGCGTGCTCAATATCTTCCCCGACCAGGAAGAAAGCTTTGATTATGCCGCTCATGCGGTCGTCATCGGTTCGGAAAGGCAAGCCGGCGAGCGTATCGCCCGGGCCTTGCCGAGCTTTGTCACGCACGAGGTCGAGATCTCCGCTGAACAGGCCCTGGCAACCCTTGAGGAAGGCGCCGATCTGGTCCTGATCGATCTCACATCAAAGGATTTCGACGGTTTGCGGCTATGCGCCCGGGTACGCGCGGGGGCAAGGACCCGGCATTTGCCGATCATCGCCGTGATCAATGGCGAGGATGTGCCCGTTGCGGTGCGCGCACTCGATATCGGGGTCAATGATTTCGTCAATCGTCCGATTGATGCGGACGAGTTGAATGTTCGGGTGCGGACCCAATTGCGCCGGAAGCAGTATGCCGACCAGCTGCGCGGCGGGATTGATGAGCGCCTGGAGATGGCAGTGACCGATCAGCTGACCGGCTTGCATAATCGCCGTTTTCTGAACGCCCGTTTGCGCCATGCGGTCGACAGCGCCAATGCCGGCGGAGCGCCGGTCTCGGTCATGCTGGTGGATATCGACCATTTCAAACAGGTCAATGATACGCTCGGCCATGAAGCGGGAGATAAGGTGCTGAAAAGCGTAGCAGAACGTCTGACCCGGGGATTGCGGGCCCTGGATCACGCGGCCCGCTGGGGCGGTGAGGAATTCGTCATCCTGATGCCGGGAGCGGGTCTTTCAGAAGCTGAGGCCGCGGCTGAGCGTCTGCGCCGCCGGATCGGCAAATCCCCGGTCAAGCTCGAGAGTGGGCAGGAGGTGTCTGTCACCGCCAGTTTCGGTGTCGCACAACTCCTCAGTGATGAGACGAGTAACGACCTGCTGCGCCGCGCAGATGTCGCGCTTTACCAGGCGAAAACCGACGGACGCAACCGCGTTGAGGCCGCAGCGGGCGCTGCAGCCTAAACCTCAAGACAAGCTTCAGGAAAGCTTACTTGATTTTGCCTTCTTTGAATTCGACATGCTTGCGGGCGACCGGGTCGTACTTCTTCAGTACGAGCTTTTCGGTCATGGTGCGCGCGTTTTTCTTGGTCACGTAGAAATAACCCGTACCAGCCGTGGAGTTCAGGCGGATTTTAATTGTTGTCGGCTTCGCCATGGCTCAAAAGTCCTGGTGTCGTGCGCGCAAACAGCCCCATTGCTGTCGCGAGAGCGCGCGAACATACTCATGGCGCGGCGTGTGTCAACTCTTGGAGCGGCTGAGAACTGTACGCGAGAGCAGGATCAGCACATAGGCGGCTGATATTCCCGACAGGACATAGAGCAGCCCCCAGGGTCCGACCTGGTCCATGGCAATCCCGGCTGATGGTGGTCCGGCGAAGGAACCGATGCCATAGGCGAAGATGAAGGCTGCATTGGCCGCCGCGATCCCGCCGCCGGAGAAACGCTCGCCAAGCAATGACAGTCCAACCGTGTAAAGACCGGCAACGACACCCGATTGAAGCAGCAGAATCAGGAAAAGCAGTGGTAAAAGCGTGCCCGCCAGACCGGCAAGGATTGGCCCAATTGTAGCGAAAATTGCGATCCAGAGCAGTGTATTTCGGCGGTCAGTCTTGTCGGCAATCCAGCCCACGGGAATCTGCAGCAGGATCGCGCCGAGGGCGACGCCGAACATCAGTATGCCGATTGTTCCATGCTCCAGCCCGATCCGCTCGCCATAGACCGGCATCATCGAGTAGACGAGGGTCTCGGTGGCGCCAAAGGCCAGCCCGGCCAGGATTGCGGCAGGTGCGACCCCGACTGTCTTGATCATATTGGCAAAAGAGGCCGTCTCGGCGTCCGGCGGAACCGGATCCGGACCGCGCAGCAACAATACCGGTATCGCACCGGCCAGGAAAATCAGACTGCCTAGGTAAAAGGCCGTATCGCCCGCAGCATGGAGAGCCGCGAACAGGATCGCGCCGATACCGAACCCGCCGGCCAGCGCCGTACCATATACGCCCAGCATCATGGCGCGCCGTTCCGGCGAGACGACCTGATTGATCCAGGTCTCTGAAATCACGAAGACAACCGTCATGAAACTGCCGACGGCGAAGCGCAGACCGAACCAGATCCACACATTCGGGAAAAGCGGCAGGAGGATAAATAATCCGGCGGCAGCAACCAGGCTCAGGGCCAGGATGAGTCGCGGTGAGAGCAGCGTCATCAGCCGAGGAACAATGGGCGCCATGACCAGGGTTGAGAATGCCGCTGCTGCCCCATTCAGCCCGACCATGAAGCCGGACCCGGTCATATGCTCCAGGCGCAATGAAATCAGCGGCATGGACAAGCCGAAGACGATACCGCAAACGCCCGCACACGCGATGGCAGCGATCAGCGAGCGCGTCGTGGCAAATCGCATGTCGGCGAAAAATCGGGTGAGAATCATCTACAGGTCTTCGACGAGCATCTTGCCAAAACGCTCGCGGAAACAGCGAATTGGCTGAGGCGAGGGCGGTTGGACCCGGAGCAATTCGTCAAGTACGAAATGGGTGATAAAGGGCAGGTCCAGCTGTTTGGCGTCTGCGAAGGCGACCCAATGCACGTCCTCCAGCTCCTCGCTGGGGCTGGGCGCGCGATCATCCGCGAGGGCGCCGGCATCGGCGGTGAAAAACCAGGTGTCGAAACGCCGCTTGCGCCGGGGTGGGGTGATGGCGCGGGTGATCAAGCGCAAACCGCTGATATCCGGAAGTAATCCGTCTCGAATAAAGGGACGCCAATGCGGGTGTTTGGAATGATGCGCGCCTGGCCGCGCGATCAAGAGGCCGGTTTCCTCTGCCGTTTCGCGAACCGCCGCGACGGCAGCCGCTCTGGCGCGCCGCTCGGGCAGGCTCTGGCACATAACCGTCCACGCATCACTGGCCAGATCGCCCGCCAGCGGGGCGGTATTGTCTGCCCGGTCCACCCGGCCTCCCGGAAAGACGTATTTATTCGGCATAAAGACATGTCGGGATGATCGGCGGCCCATCAGGACTTCCAGGCCATCCCCCTGACCGCGCGTCAGAATCAATGATGCAGCCAGGCGTGGCCGGATGGGTTGGAGGCCGGTTTCAGGATATTCTCCGCTCATCGCCGCTTGCCTTTTTTCCAGGGGCGGCCGCCGCGTTTCTGCGTCTGGCCCGGGCGCCGCATGGAGCGCGCCCGCCGCGATGGCTTCGGTCCGGGCTCCGGCTTGGTAATCATGTCCAGCAGGAGGCCGCCAGTGATCGGTGTCGCCTCCTCGATCCTGACTGTGACTTTCATACCGAGCCGGTAGCGACCGCCGCTCTCCTCGCCGATCAGGGCGTGGGCGGCCTCGTCATGAATATAGTGTTCCTGACCGAGCTGGCTGATGGGAACCAGCCCGTCTGCCCCGGTTTCATTCAACCGGATAAAGGCACCGAAACGGGTGATGCCGGTGATCCGGCCCTCGAAACTCGAGCCAATCTTCTCAGAGAGATAGAGGGCCACGAAGCGGTCGGTCGCATCGCGCTCGGCGGCCATGGCGCGACGCTCGGAATGGGTGATTTCCTCAGCGATGCTGTCGAGCCGAGACCGTTCCTCATCGCTCTGCCCATCCTTGCCCAGGTCCAGTGCCCGGATCAGGCCCCGATGAACGGTGAGATCGGCATAACGGCGTATCGGCGAGGTGAAATGCGCATAATGGGTGAGATTCAGTCCGAAATGGCCGGCATTCTCGGTCGAGTAAATGGCCTGGGACTGGCTGCGCAAAACGACCTCATTGATCGTCTCATAATGCTCTGAAGAAGCTGCCTGTTTCAGCAGCTTGTTGAACCGGGCGGTGGTGACGCGCTCGCCGCGTGTCCATTTCATCGCGACGGTCGGCAGAAAATCCGCCAGACCGTCAATCTTCTCTTTCGACGGTTCCTCATGAACGCGCAGAATGTGTGGTATCTTCTTTTTCTCCAGGCTTTCGGCGGCGCAAACATTGGCCTGGATCATCATTTCTTCGATCAATTTGTGTGCATCAAAACGCTCGCGCAATTGCACACCCATGACCTGGCCGTGCTCATCGACCTTGATGCGTCTTTCCGGGGCATCGATCTCCAGGGGTTCGCGCGCCGCGCGCGCCGCGGAGAGTGCCGCATAAGCGCCCCATAGCGGTTTGAGGACCTCATCGAGCAGCGGCGCCGCCTTCTCGTCGCCCTTGCCGTCAATGGCATTCTGCGCCTGCGTATAGGACAGTTTGGCAGCGGATTTCATCCAGCCGCGAATGAAGCGGTGGGACCGCTTGCGGCCCTGCTTGTCGAACACCATGCGGACCGCCATGCACGGGCGTTCCTCATTCTCTCGCAAGGAGCACAAATCATTCGATAATCTTTCCGGCAGCATCGGCACGACCCGGTCCGGGAGATAAACGGAGTTGCCCCGCTTATAGGCACCACGGTCGAGTGCGCCGCCGGTCTCGATATAGGCGGCGACATCGGCGATGGCGACAATAACGATCCAGCCATCCAGGTTGGCCTCATCCTGGTCAGGCGCCGCCCAGACCGCATCATCATGGTCCTTGGCATCATCCGGATCGATGGTGATGAGCGGCAGGTCCCGCAAATCCTCACGCTTTCCAAGGCTTGCCGGTTTGATAGCCTTGGTTTCGCGCAATTCCGTCTCGGAAAACCCCTCCGGAATACCATGCGCATGCAGGGCGATGACACTGCCAGCGCCCGCGCTCTCTGCATCTCCGAGCACTTCCACAATCTCGGCGGTCTTCAGGCCAAAGCGTCTTTCCGTGGCGATGGCGCAGAGCACCCGCTCACCATCACGCGCCGTTTCGCCTTCGCCTTTCGCCGGACTCACGG
>JBELMP010000136.1:0-6981 GCA_042095695.1 Maricaulis sp.
CAGTTCTTGCCATTCGGCTCAACTATCCCTAAGGCAACGGCCATAGCGTCGCCATTGACGGGTTCAGCTTGAACGATGACCCCCGCACGTTGCTCGCCATCGTCGTCCGACCATATCGCTGGACGCGGCAGAGCCATTGGATAAACCGACAGAGCGCTCGGCCGTTGCGCGAAGATAGCGCCACTGCGGCCCACCATTTCCTCGTGAGCAGGCGAGGTCTGAACACATTCGATCGATGCCCACTCTGCCGGGGCGTAAGGCAGCTCACACATCATTCGTTGTCCTCGAACGCCGTCGTCAGGAGAACCGGCGCGAGCGGGCTCTCGGGCGATGTGGGCTCGCCCCAGGTGCCTCCAGTCTCGACGGGTTTGGGATCCGGGTCCGGGTATTTGGTGACGCCGAGAATGATGTCCTTGCCCTCGGCAATGTCTTTCATCCGGGCTTCGCGCGCGGCGGCGATTTGCGCTTGCAGTGACCCGTCGGAGAAGGCCGCGACGAGGCCGCCCTTGCGCTCAATATCCTGGAACAAGGCCCAGGCTTTTTGCGCCAAGGCTTCGGTCAGGTGTTCGTGCAGATAGCTACCGGCGGCCGGGTCGGTGACCTTGCCGATATGGCTCTCCTCCGCCAGCAGGATGTGGAGATTGCGCGCGACACGGCGGGCAAAAGCGCTGGGGCGGCCAATCGCGTCAGTCAGCGGGCGAATGGTGATGCTGTCCGCACCGCCAGCCGCTGCTGCAAAGCCGGCACAGGCATTGCGGATCAGATTGGTCCAGGGGTCGCGGGCGCTCAGCATGCGGCCAGTTGTGACGGCGTGAATGTTTGCGCGCGTCGCCGTTGCACCGAAGCTGGTGGCGATCTGCGCAAATACCCGCCGCGCCGCCCGCAGCTTGGCAATGGTGAGATGAATATCGGTATCTGCCGAGAGCTTGATCTCGATGGCCTGCGCAGCCTCATCCGCGCTCATGCCACACTCGCCCATCAGCCGCATATAGGCGGCCGTCTTGCCCGCCATCACGGCGAGTTCCTGGGCCTCGGTCGCACCGGCCTCAAAGGCGAGGGCACCGTCCGCACGGAAGATTTTCAGCTTTGGAAAGGCGGCCTGGCACAGTTCGACATGCCCCTTGGCCTTGTCGAAGCAGGCCGGGTCCTGTGCGACATTCTGGCGAGCCGCCCGGCCGATCGGGTTGAGGCCGAGGCCGCCCCTGAGCACCTCTCCGTCAAGCCGTCGGCGGGCATAAAGCGCGAGCAGGTGATGCGCATGCGTGCCCTGGCCGAGAATGACGTCGAGGAAGATCGGCGCCAGAGCGAGATCAACGCCTTTCAAGGCGGCATCCAGGGCATCGACAGAATTGGCGTTCAGCCCCGTGCGTCCGGTCGGGTCCAGATTGAGTTCGAGTTCCGACACGCCGCCCATGAGATCTGCAATCGCAGCGTCATTGGCGCTTTGCGGATCCGCTTCCACCAGGGTTTGGCGCATGCCCCAGGGCAGGTAGACATCCCTGGCCTGGTCATCGACGGTGCCGGCGCTGCCGGGCCGGTCAAAGAAAGCCGGTCCGCGAGCGATGGCATCGGCGGTCGCGCGACCCAGCGTGGCCTCGAAATCTGCGCCCCGCAGGGCTTTTTCTGCCAAGGGTCGCCAATCGGCTTCCCTTGTCCCGGGAAATCCGTCTGAGAAGCGTGTCGGGGTCTCGGTCATGTTCGAATCATGCCTCGCGCGCAAAGCCTTTATTGTGCGGGAGAAAAGGCTCCCAAAGGGCCGGCGTCAAGGGGCGTATATGAGCATGGACAATGCGAGCGCTAACCGCCTGCTCGCACATGCTGCCAAGCTGGATCAGACGCTGATGGAGAAGCCGATGTCCGAGATCAGTCCCAATCTTTCCCTGCCGCTGGTGATGCCGGCGCAGGCGCAAAAACATGTCACGGTGAATGAGAGCCTGCTGCGCCTTGATGCGCTGACGCAGCTATGCGTGGAAAGTGCATCCCGGAGCGATCAGCCAGAAGACCCGCTTGACGGCCAGGCCTGGATCCTGCCGGAGGGGGCGACCGGCCCGGATTGGGCCAGCCAACCGGCCGGGGTCATTGCAGTTTTTCGCGACGGGTTCTGGGCGGTGTTCGAGCCGCGGGAGGGATGGCAGGCCTTTATCCGCGATGAGAGCGCCCCGCGCTGGTATCGTCATAATAGTAGTCGTCGTAGGAATTGGATCTCCGCCCCCTCTATTATATCCATTGTTGAGGGTAGTTTGGGTGCTACCACCGGCAGTGTTGTCATTGAGGAAGAAATCGCGGCGCTCGCCGGCAGCTCGGTGAGTTCGACCATCTCTATTCCCGATCGGGCGATTGTCCTCGGCGTCTGTGTTCGAACCGTGGACAGCATATCCGGAGCGTCGAGTTTTGATTGCGGTATTGCCGGTGAAGGGTCGAAATTCGGCGGATCGCTCGGTGTTGCCGCCGGTTCGGTCAATCTCGGCGTGATCGGCCCGCATGCCTTTTACGCGGAAACCCCAATCCTGCTGAGCGCGAATGGGGGCGATTTCACCGGCGGCAGCGTCCGGGTCTCGATCCATGCCCTGCAGATAGCAGCACCGCTCTAAAGCCTCGCGATCAGGCGCTGCATCATCGCGTTCAGCGCGGCCTGAACCGTCTCGGTCATGCCATGCCCATTGACGGGGACGAGGGTGAATTCGGCATGTGGACAGGCCTTGGCCAGGCGAAAGGCGCTTTCCGGGGGGCATACCATGTCATAGCGCGAATGCAGAATGGACATCGGGATTTGTGCGAGCTTGCCGGTATCCCGAATAAGCTGGTCCGGTTCCAGGAAGCATTGATTGCGGAAGTAATGCGCTTCGATCAGTGAATGTGAGGCGACGAAAGCCGCGCCGCGCTGACGCAGGCCCTCGAGGACATCCTCAGGCGAATATTCAAGATAGGACAGCCGGTCCTCATATTCGGTCCAGCGATAAAGCGGCGATTGTCTGAGTGTCGCGATATCCGCTTCGGCGAGGGCTGAAAGGACTGGCAGCTTGTCCTCGAGCTCGGCCTGCATAGCTGCGAAATACCAGTCCATCACGCCGCCCGGCGATGTGCGGGCAGCGGCCGGTACGGGCGCGATGAAATCCTCCCAGGCATCGGGGAAGAAGCGCGGCGCGCCTGCTTGGTCATGCCACCAGTGCAATTCCTTGGCTGTGCCCAGGAAAACCGCTTCGACAACAAGGCCGGACAGCCGGTCGGGATGAGTCTGGGCGTAGGCCAGCGCCAGGGTCGACCCCCAGGACGGCCCGAAGACCAGCCATTGCGATACTCCCAGATGGGCTCTCAGCGCCTCGATATCGGCGACCAGATGCCAGGTTGTATTCGCTTCCAGACTTGCGTGCGGATGCGAGCGACCGGCGCCGCGCTGGTCGAGCAGGATGATATCGAAGCGGCCGGGATCGAACAGGCGACGATATTTGGGCGTGGTGCCGGATCCCGGTCCGCCATGCAGAAAGAGCAGGGGCAGCCCGTCCGGATTTCCGCAGCGCTCCCAATAAAGCTCATGCCCGTCGCTGACGGACAGGACGCCGCTGCTGTGAGGGGAAATCTCAGGAAAGAAATGAGTCAAGGCGCCGCTCTTGTCGTTTCGCCCATGAAACGGATATGCCTGTGCCACTCACACCCCGCCTCCGGGCTGTGCCGCGCCTCGAGTTCATGGGTCATCACGTCAGGACCATCGGCGATGGGGCTGAAGACACCTTTGACGAAATTCTGCGCCAGTTGGGCCTCGATCTGATCGCGCCAGGCGGCCTCATTGAGCGGGCAGGCGATAAAGGCCTCCGGGTCCTCGGTCAGGTTTATAATCGTATACAGGCGCTCCTCCGGTGTCGGCAGATAGCCTTGCTGGCGTAGCCATGGCGCTGCCTTCACGGCAGCGACTGCGAGTGCAAACGCGCCAAGCACGGCCAGCACCGCGCGAAAACTGTCAGACATGCCTGTCCCCATCCCCGGTTTCAGGCGAGCATAAAGAGCCCGATAAAGACGGTCCAGACAGGCAGCGCGGGAAGTCGCGTATCCGGGATCAAGCTGCGCTGAGAAAGGAATGCTCCGGGCACCCGGCCCGATGCGTACAAGCAAGCGGTGCGCCGGCGATGGCCGAAGAGCTTCAGAAGAAATAGCGTGCGGATCTTTGAAGACGCCTAGGTCTCCACGGCCTTACGCGCTGCCGCTGCCACGAAGGCCGACCGGGTCATTCCGCGCCGCTTTGCGGTGTCATCAATTGCTTTAAGCAGGCCCGCATCCATCGTCAGGTTGGCCTTGACGGTCCGCCCGCTCAGATCAACCACTGGAATGACCATCAGGCTCCCGCCCTGTGTCAGTTCCTCTATTACGCTGCTGTCCTTCTGTAGCTCGCTGAGGGGCCTGGGCACGATCATATCTTCGTCTTCGAAGTAAAGCGCGAGCGCCTCCTGCGCGTTCGCGGTGAGATCGTCGATATCGTCAGCTGCAGAAAAACATCCCGGTACGTCCGGGAACTGAATACCAAAGGCTGAGCCTTCTTCTTGGTGAACGATTCCGATGAACTGTTTCACTTTGGTCTCCTTGCCTGCGAGATCAGACCGGCTTGCCGGTAGATCGATTTAACTGTGCCAATCGGCAGGTCTTTCTTGGGGTGAGGAACAATAACGGTCCGACCGTTATTGCGTAGTTTATGGTGTGAGCCCTTGATGCTTACGACCTCGAAACCGTGCTTCTTGAGAAGGCGAATAAGCTTGGTGCTATTGGTCTCGAGGGGCATTAGTTTCGTCTCGTCGATGCGTATATAAATGCGCCTTTAGGGGCGCGCTGTCAAACCGAAATGCGTATATAAGTGCGCATTCCTTTGTGTGGTGGAAGGTTGAATTGGCGCTTGGCTTGTCGCGGGTGCGGTTAGACGACTTCGCGTGTGACCGCTCCGGCGCGGCCTGGCGTGGTCTGGAGACGCGGGTCCAGCGAGCGCAGTGTTGTCTTGCGGGACTCTTCTCACAGCTATACGACACCGCTCACCCTTCAGAAGCTACACTTCGCCATACGGGAAGCCCGAACGCTAGCGCCGCACAGGCGAGACCGACCGTCACAGGCGCACCTTCCTGCAGGTATCGATCTAATGATGTCCTGGAGATGCCTAGCATTCGCGCCGCGCCTTTCTTGGTGCATCCCATATGCTCGACCCATTTGGTCAAATCATGGCCGCTCATAGGAATATCTGGCATCACCGGGATTTCTGTTGTGCCTTGCGATTTCATGGTCAATCCTCTAGTAAGAGTGAACCGATCCCCGCTCTCGCGAGGACCGGCCCCTTCTACCGGTTCAGTTGATCAATCAGGGCGGCAACCGCGATGATCAACTGGGCCAGTTGAAGAAGGACAATAGCGACTTCGAAAGTCATATTGATTTTCCTTCTTCGGCGCCGGGGCGAGACCATCTCGCCCCCTCAACGCCTGATCATAATGTCTAATAATGGGCGCGAAGTTGGCGTTATAGTCCAGAAATGGACAAATAAATGCATGAAGAATCTCTATAAGACGTGCGCGTGGCGGGAAGGCCGCCGCGAGTTCCTTGCTGATCATCCTATGTGTCGGATGTGCGCAGCAGATGGCCGAGTTGTTGCCGCTACGGTGGTTGACCACATCATCCCGCACAAAGGTGATCCGAAACTCTTCTTTGACCGGAAGAATTGGCAGTCGCTCTGCAAGCACCATCACGATAGCGCCAAACAGCGCCAAACAGCGCCAGGAGCGTCAGGCCGAGGGGCATACCACGGCTACGGTCCTACGGCGGCCAGCCCGGTCTGCATACCCAGGCCAAAAAGATTCCGCGCCTTCTCGGCGTCTTCCTGCGATCCGTTGAAGATATCGACTGTGGTTTTTTCGTCCGTGACGAACGTGCTGAAGGTTCCGTCGTGCTCCGCTCGGATCTGGATCGTCAGGGTCTGCATACGCGATTCCTCAAACTCAAAAGAAATCTATCCTCCCGACTTGGCCGGTGCCTGTCACCGGATGATAGCAGTCGAATCGGGGAGTTGATGACCATGGCGGCGACCCTTGAGTTTGGCCGGGAAGAGGTCATAACGCGCGGAATGCGACATGTGGATGCGTCCGAGGCAGTTCACCTCGCACATTCAAGCGCAGACTGAACCATATAACGTGAACGGGTTGCACCGGCCCGGTCTGCAGCTCGGTCGATTTGAGCAAGCGCCCCGGTGTCGATGGAAACGTTAATTCGCGTCGTCACCCCGGAAAGCGGTGACGGGCTTACCGGCGTAACTAGGACAGCCTCAGCCTTGTCCTCGCGATATTCTTCATCCGCCTCCAGCTCATCAACCGAGCGGGCAACAGGGATAGCCTCGCCGTCTTCTGTGAGCCCTTTAAGGTGCAGGGACAAAGCAGATCGGGCCTCCGCAATCGCCTCTTGCGCGGTGCCGCCAGCCGAGATGCAGCCCGGCAGGTCGGGGAACGAAACACCGAAATCGCTTCCAGGCTCTTTGTGTACAAGTGCAATATACATTTCATCCGCCCTAACGCTTTACACTGATCTGAAATACACACTCAGTGTGTAAAAAGCAATAACGGCCTAAATAGGGCTGCGCGGGCCTCAAGGCTTGCCCCATCCGGCTTGCTTATAAATTGACTTCAAGGTTTTCAGCGGGATGTCGCGCTTAGGGTGCGGGACCGTCACGCGACCTGGCTTTTACGGGTGCTTCCACTGTGTATGTGAACCGGACTGAGCGACCTGCTCCCAGCCTTCGCCTTTTAATCGCTTGATGATTTTGCGGCTCGATTCCGGCATTTCCCGTCTTCTTGTTGTGTATATTTATACACACTCGGCAGGCATTAATAGGGGGGGAACGGGAGGCACACGGTCCAATGATGTGCGCATAATGCGCATATTGGCCTAGTTCATTACTGCTAGGTGTCTGGTGCCGCGAGAGAGAATTGAACTCTCGGCCTCACCCTTACCAAGGGTGCGCTC
>JBELMP010000137.1:0-6956 GCA_042095695.1 Maricaulis sp.
CATATGGGGTTAAGTCCTGATATTGAAACCGCTAAACGCCGTGAGAATGCGCGCAGGATCAGGCGTATCAATCGCAGCGGTTTCGCCGCTGTCCGGATCATGAATCAGAAATCCGTAATTGTCGGAAAGGCAGGGAAACTGCCGGATCTGTAGCTCGCTCATTATTCTCATCGCCACGTAAGTCAGGTTGAGGTATCTGTTTACGCCAACCGACCGGAGTCTGGCCAGTGCGCCGAGATGCGCTTGAACTCGACCGATTTTACCGCAGCCGCCGCGGCCAGATCACGCAGGCGATGATCGAGCGCAGACTGGGAGCAATCTGGCCGGATCTGCGCGATCTCGACTTGCTTGGTCTGGGTTATGCGACACCCTATCTTGACACGATGCGGCCGACCGCACGACGCGCAATTGGCTTTATGCCCGCAGGCCAGGGCGCCCTGATCCCGGCTGGACCCTCCCACATTGCCATGGGCGACGAGACCCATCTGCCCTTTCCAGATGCGTTGTTCGACCGGATCCTGATGATCCACCTGCTGGAGGAAGCCGATAGCCTGCCGGCCATATTGCGGGAGACCTGGCGGGTGATGGCGCCGGAAGGCCGCATGGTTATTGTCGCGGCGGCACGCGCCGGCGCCTGGGCCCTGGTCGATTCAACGCCTTTTGGTCACGGCCGTCCCTTCTCGCGCGGTCAGCTCGACCGCATGCTGGACGATGCCATGTTCCAGACCACGGCCTGGTCACGCGCACTTTACGTCCCGCCCTTCCGCTGGATGGCCCATGACCGCCTCGCACGCATGTGGGAAGGCGCCGGAGAATCCCTGTGGGCCGGTCTGGGCGGTGTTATCATGGTGGAGGCCATTAAGCGGACGGGTGCTGTTCAACCGCGGCTTCGCGCTGCGCCCGCTCGGGCCCGCATACTTGAAGCCGGGGGGCGTCCCGCGCTATCTCCCCCGCAGACGTATACGGATCCCTCCGGCAATAGAGGTCAAAGATGAGTATTGAACCGCGCCCCGGCATTCTTGATATCCGCCCTTACAAGCCCGGGGCTGCGGAAGCGCCCGGCATCGCGGACCCCATCAAGCTGTCCTCCAATGAGAATGCGTTGGGATGCTCCGACAAGGCCGCAGCGGCTTTCCGGCAAGCGGCCTCCCGCCTTCACCTCTATCCTGATGGCGGTGCGACGGCGCTGCGCGAAGCCATTGCCCGGGAGGAAGGGCTGGAGGCGCAGAATATTGTCTGCGGTTGTGGGTCCGACGAGATCTTGCAATTGCTTGGCCGCGCCTATCTGGCGCCCGGCGACAAGGTTGTGCAGTCGCAATATGGTTTCCTGGTCTACCGGCTGGTTGCGATGCAAAGCGGTGCCGAGCTCGTATCGGCTCCGGAGACCGGGTATCGCACCGATGTTGACGCGCTGATCGAGACCGCCGGCGATGATGCCCGTATCGTTTTTCTCGCTAATCCGAACAATCCGACCGGCACCTATATCCCTGACAGCGAGGTCCGGCGCCTGCGCGAAGCCCTGCCGGCCAGCACGCTTCTGGTGCTCGATTCAGCCTATGCGGAATTCGTACGTGATCCGGCCTATTCGCCCGGCATCGAGCTGGCGCGCGAATATGACAATGTCGTCGTGACGCGGACCTTCTCCAAGATTCACGGTCTTGCCGCCATGCGACTGGGCTGGGCCTATGCGCAATCCTCCATAATCGACGTCCTGCACAGGGTTCGCGGCCCGTTCAACGTCAATCTGCCCGCTATTGAAGCGGGAATTGCCGCCATCCAGGATCGCGACTTCATCGAGGCCTCGATTGCCCATAATGATGAATGGGTGGATTGGCTGCGCCAGCAGATCGGTGGTTTGGGGCTGGAAGTCACGCCGTCCGTTTGCAATTTCGTGCTGATCCATTTCCCTGAAACACCCGGTCGCACCGCGGCTGAGGCCGATGCCTATCTGACTGGAAAGGGTCTGATCGCCCGGGGTGTCCAACCTTATGGACTGCCGAATTGTCTGCGCGTGACAGTAGGCAAGGCCGAGGAAAACCGGGCCTTCGTCGCGGCGCTTTCCGACTTTATGGCTGCCGCGCCGGCGGCCTAGGACTCAATCGAAAGAGGTGATCCGCACCGGGCCGAAATATATCCCGCGGGCATTGATCGAGAAGGGCAGGGATACACCCTCCTCGCTGCGCGGTGCCAGCATGACGGCCAGCCGCAGAGCCTGTTCATTCTCTTCCTCGATCAGCCCGCCTTCCAGCAAGGCATCGGCGAGAGCATCGGGATTGGCAACGCGAACCGACAGGCGTCCATCGGGTTGAGCGGCCTCGTCGAGGGTCAATTGGCCCTCACCGGTCAAATGGGCCGGCCCCCAGTTGAATTCCGCTTCCTCGACGCGAACCTCGCCGCCAGCCCGGGACCAGACGCCGGCATCACCCTCGCGCGCGAGTGAACGCCATTGTGTGATCTCGACGGCCAGGCGCGCCAGCTCGCCGGTATCGCCAAAGGCTGAGCGCATGCTTTCGGCGATACGATCATCAGCGGCGTGGAGGCCGCTCGCCTCTACGCGAACCCTCATGGCATTGTCGTCGCCTACCAGGCCAGACATCAGAAGATTGTCGATCTGATTGATCTGGGGCGCGTCACCAGTAATCGCCTCAATCACCAGGCCGGAGACTTCGGCGCCGACGCGAATAGTCTCGCCGTCACTATTGCTCTTGCGGCTGAACAGGGCCTCATCGGCATCGATACGCAAGGTGCGCTCGCCCTCGACCACGAGCGGCCCGCCAAAACTGACAATCCAAAGCGAGAAATCATAAGGCAGGGCGTTGGCTTGCACGGCATCGAGGTGTGCAAACCAGCCACCATCGCTTACTGGCGCTCGGATGCGGGGGTCGTCGACATTGATCTGGAAGCGATAGGGGAAGCCGCGCACATCCAGGTCAGAATACTCGATCGCATAGCCATTGGATTCCTGGTCGGCGATCCAGACCTGCAATTCCTGCTCAACCCGGTGCGCCGCGAAGAACCAATATCCCGTATAGCCTGCGAGCAGGACAAAGAAGCCGCCGAAGATTAGTCCAAACCGCATGCCTGTGTTCACAGGTTTACTCCCCCACAGCGCCCGCTAGCTCTCTATCAGCTGGTCGGAGGCTGTACTAATACGCTGGTGCAACACTTCCATGAAGTCTGCCTTCCCCAATCCTGGCGGAATGGGCGGCAGGAACTCCACAATAATCAATCCGGGTTTTTTCAAACCGCAATAATTGCTCAAAAACACGCCTGAATTCAACGCGACAGGTACGCAGGGCACTTTCATCGATTGATATAGGCCGATTATCCCCGGCTTGTACTCTGGGTTCTCGCCCGGCTGGACCCGAGTCCCTTCCGGGAAAATCAGGACTTGTCGACCCTCTTCCCCGCGTTGCTTGGCCTGGCGCAGCATGCCGCGCAGCGCGCTGGCGCCGCCCTTGCGGTCGATACTGATATTGCCCAGCTTGACTGCGAACCATCCGAAGAAAGGCGCATAGATGAGTGATTTCTTCAGGATGATGGCGGGATCGGGGAGAATGCCCCAGAAGGCGAGGGTCTCCCACATGCTTTGATGCTTGGAGGCGATCAGCGCGCCCTCGGTCGGCAAGTGCTCCTGTCCACGGATTTCGTAGCGCACGCCACAAATCACGCCGAGGCCGAACCAGATCGTCTTGAGATAGAGTTTCAGCATGCCGCGGGCCCAGCTACGCGGGCCAAGCAGGGCCGGTAGTCCGACCAGGCCGAAAACGACCATCAGCCCATACATGTAAATGGCAAAAAAAACGGAGCGTAGTGTCGTCATGTCAGGCCGGTTCCGCGAAGCGCTGGGTCAGCCAGACCATCGCATATTTGGCGAATTCGAGGACCCAGACCCGCAGATTCGCGATCTCGAGCCAGGGCGGCGTCGAGCGGACAGGATAGGCGATAAACTCTGCGTCAGGCATGGCCCGCTTCATCTCCAGAAGGCTTCGCGGCATGTGATAGTCAGAGGTGACAATGATCAAGCTCTGATAGCCGCTGGCAGCCGCCCATTGCGCCGATTCTGCTGCATTTCCGACTGTGTCCCGGGCCTGTCGCCCCAGGGTAATACAGCAATCAAGCTGGCTTTGCGGCAGGCCGGTCTGGGCGAGAATATCGGCTTCGCTGACCGCGCTGTGGACCCCGGAAATCAGCATGCGGCTGGCCTGGCCGACACGCAGGGCCTCGCCCCCGGCAGCCAGACGCCCGCGATCACCGGTCAGAACAATGATGGCATCGGCGCGCAGGCCCGGATCCGGGCGTTCCATGCTGGAGACACGACCGGCGAAACTGGCAAAGCCGATCAGCAGCGCGACAACGACAAGAAAGGCAACAGCCTGAAGACCCTTACTGGACACGTTCACCGATCCACTTGCGACTGAGACATTACCCTGTCCGCCCGTTGAGCGGCTGGCAATATGCCGAATAATGAATTCTGCAGGGACATGTTACCAGCGCCCTCCAAGATCAGTGATGACGGCCAGGCGGGCCGACAGGGCGGCGGTCATGCCGGCAAGCAGCGGGGCAATGCCCAGCAGCAGAATCTCGAAAGGATTGTTCTGCCAGCTGGGCAGGAAGAAGCTGGCATCTGCGCTGGCGCTTCCGCTTCCGACCAGCAGGGAGACGATGACGGCGGCCAGCGCGCCGACCGCGCCGGACTTCAAGCCCAGCATGAAGAAGCGGCGCTGGAAGAGAATAGCGATATAGCGATCTTCAGCCCCGCATAAATGCAGCGCATCAATCACCTCGACCCGTGCCGCGAGGCTGGCCCGCGCCGCGAAGGCGACAACGGCGGCGGCGGCCCCGGCGAGCAAAAAGAGCAGCGCGAGCGCGAGGGATTGCGATCGTGTGGCGGCGCGTTGAACCGCGCCTGACCATCGCGAATGATCGTCAACGCTCGCGCGAATACCGTCTGCCTCGAGGGCGGTGCGTAAGGCATCTAGCGGGGCGTCGGTTTGGGGCTCCAACCGGACTTCCACGAGCAGGGGCAGGGGCAGATCCTCCGGGATGTTCTCCCGGCCCAGCCAGGGGGCGATGAGCGCTTCCGCATGCGACCGATCGCGCGCCACGGCATAAGCGATCCCGTCAATCGATGCCGCAATCTCGGCGGCGCGCTGGGCATCGGCGCTGACGTCGGCCCCTACGGCCGGGCGCACCTGCAAGGTGAGTGATGTCGACAAGTCGTCGGTCCATTGCTGCGATTGCTGCCAGGCGCCGCGCGCGCCCAGCGCTGCGATACAAGCCAGAAAGACCAGAATGGCAGCAACAAAGAATAGCGGTCGGTCCCGCCCCGCATCAGGGGGCAAAAGGGCACCGGCGCCGCCCTTGGGAGGAGGAGGAATCTCGAACTCACTCATCAGCTTGCTCCGGATCATCGCCCGGCGTCTCACCGGGGTAAACTGGAGCGATCCGCGCCAGGCTGTCCGACGTGTTGGCCTGACGCTGACTGCGCGGGGGGCGCATATGCAGATGCCCGTCGACCAGGGTCATCACCGGCGCATCTAGCAAGCGAATAAGTTGCAGGTCGTGCGTGGCAATAATGATCGTCGTCCCGAGCTTGTTCAACTCGGTGAACAGACGCAGCAGGCGCATTGCCATTTCACTGTCGACATTGCCGGTCGGCTCGTCCGCAATCAGGATTTCCGGTTGGGCGACAATGGCGCGGGCGATGGCGACTCGCTGTTGCTCGCCACCGGACAGGGTGGCCGGATTGGCATTCATCTTGTCGCCCAGGCCGACCCAGGCGAGCAATTCAGCGACATCTTCAGCATAATCGGCCCGCTTCTTGCCGGCGACGCGCAAGGGCAGGGCGGCATTGTCGAACACGCTGAGATGATTGAGAAGGCGGAACTCCTGGAAGACGACGCCAATGCGTCTGCGCAAGCCGGGCAGCTCGTCCTTGGACAGGGTGGCGGCGTCGCGTCCAAAATAGGAAATCCGGCCCCGGGAGGGTTTCGCTGCCAGATAAATCAGTTTCAGAAGTGAAGTTTTCCCGGCGCCCGACGGTCCGGTGAGAAATTGGAAAGAACCACGTGGTAAATCAAAGGACAGGTCCTGAAGGACTTCCGGTCCCCGGTCATAGCGCATGCCGACATTGTCGAAGCGGATGACGGGGGTGGAGGCCTTGAAGGACAGGTTAGAAACACTCGGGTCTATGGAAGTCTCCATGGGTTCCGGCCAACCGGTTGGTAAGCGACTCAGATGAGCATAGTACTCAGCTGCCCGTCATGTTCCACGCGCTATCGCGCTGATCCACAGGCGATCGGTGCAAATGGCCGTCGTGTGCGCTGCGCGTCCTGTTCCTATGTCTGGACCGCCGAGGTTGACGATCCGGTTGATCTGCCCGAGCTCGAGCCTGCGCCGGTCGAGGCTGTTGCCGAGGAAGCTGCAGCGCCCGAGCCAGAAACAGCCAAGCCCGTTCATACGGCATATCGCGAACGTCAGGCGAAAAAACGGCAAACCATGTCAGCCGCTGTCGCCGGTGGTGCCTGGGGCGGTCTGGCCGTCGCGGTCAGCCTGCTTTTCGTGGCCAGCTGGTTTTTCCGGGTCGATATCGTGACCCTCTGGCCTCGCGCGAGCTCCGCCTATGCCGCGATCGGCAGCGAGGTTAATCCCTACGGGATCTCGGTCGGTGAGCTGCATGTCAGCCACGAGGTTGATCAGGGGGTTCCGCTCCTGATCATCGAAGGGTCTATCCAGAATTATGACCGACGGTCGCGTGATCTGCCTGGCTTGCGCGCGGTTCTTCGAGACAACCAGTCGCAAACCCTGCTGGAATGGTCTGTTGGCGTTACCGATGGTCCGGTCCGGTCCGGCGAGATACGTGAATTCCGGACGATCGTTTCAGATCCCCCGCCCGAGACGGTGGAGGTCGAAATTGTCCTGGTCGATCCAATCACGGCGCATCTGGAAGCCGG
>JBELMP010000138.1:0-6929 GCA_042095695.1 Maricaulis sp.
ACCAGCAAGCCGCCTGCCGACCCGCCATAGGCCACGATGCGGCCGCGTGCCGTATAGTTTTCGCGCGCCAGCGCCTCGCCAGCCGAGACGAAGTCGCGGAAAGTGTTCATTTTCAGTTTCAGCTTGCCATCGAGATACCATTGATAGCCGCGCGCCATCGAACCGCGAATATGGGCGATGGCGTAGATCATGCCCCGGTCGACCAGCGAGAGCGGGGTGACACGGAAGGCCGCCGGAATGGTGATGCCATAGGAGCCATATCCGTACAGCATGAGCGGCGCGCTACCATCAATTGGCGTGCTCCGGTGATGCAGGATGGTGACCGGAATTTCCACCCCGTCATGACCGGGCGCCATTATCCGGCGCACAACATAATCCTCGGGCCGATGACCTGAGGGGACGTCCTGGCGTTTGCGCAGGACGCGTTCCCGACTGGCCATGTCGTAATCATATGTCTCCTCCGGCGTGGAGGGGCTTTCATAGGAAAACCGCATCTGATTGGTGGCGAATTCATAGCCTCCAGCCATTCCAAGCGCATAGGCCTCCTCCGCGAAGGCAATGTCATGGCTGTCGCCGGTCGCAATATGTTCGACCACGATCCGCGGCAGGGCATTTTCCCGCTCCATGCGCACAAGCCAGTCCGCAAAGCCCATAACGCCATTGAGCAGAATTCCGGGGCGATGCGGCAGCACATCCGTCCAGTGATCGGGCCCCGGATTATCCTTTGGCGCCGAGACCAGCTTGAAATCCACTGCACCCTCGGCATTGGTCCTGAAGTAGAAGCGATCGCCGGCTTCGGTCAGGTAGTATTCGACATTCTCTTTGCGCGCGGCGACCAGGCGCGGTGTCGCAGCGGGATCGCGGGCGTCTAGCAGGCGGATTTCATTCGAGGTATGCCCGCCAGCATTGATGATGATGAAATTCTGGCCGTCGCTGAGGCCGATCGTGACGAAAAAGCCCGGATCGGTTTCTTCATAGACCAGATCTGCCGCTCCGCCTGTGCGGGTCTGGCGATAGACTTTGCGCGAGCGGCCATGCTCGTCGCGCCATACCCAGTAAAGCGTCTGGGAATCCTGAGCCCAGACGAAGTCACCGGTGGATTCCTCGGTCAGCGTAGCGACGATCTCACCCGAGCTCAGATCCTTGATGCGGATCTCGTAATACTCCGAGCCACGCGTATCTACGGCATAGGCGACAAATCGATGATCCGGGCTGTGCTCAACATCGCCAAAGTCGAAATACTCAATGCCCTCGGCCTCGGCATCGCCGTCGATCAGGATGACTTCCTCGCCCGTGCCGCGCCCGGTCTGACGGTCGACATTTCGACGTGAAAAAATGGGATACTGACCGCCCTCGCGATAGCGTGTGAAATACTCCAGCTCGCCATCGCGCTGCGGCACCGAGCTGTCATCCTCCCGGATCCGGCCACGGATCTCCTGAAAAAGCGTTTCCTGAAAGGCCTCGGTCGGCCCCATCACCGAGTCCAGATAGCTGTTTTCCGCATCCAGAACGGCGCGGATATCAGGATCTAGCGTCTCCGGTTCGCGCATCACCGTCTGCCAGTTTTCATCCTTGAGCCACTGATATTCATCGACCCGTTCAAAGCCGTGCTGTTCGATGGTGACGGGACGTTTTTCTGTTTCCGGCGCAGCGAGGCCTTGCGCGCGCTCAATAAGGCCGGGCGTGCTTGAGACGGGCGTATCGGTCATGACAATCTCCTGGGGCCAGGGCGAGCCGCGATGGGCAGCGTCTGGATTAGTCGTCAGAATTCGGATCCGGTTTGGACAGGCGCTGGGCCCGCCTCACCGATAAAATGGGTGTGCAAACGGCAATCAGAACCAGGACGATGCCTAGGCCCGCCATCGGGATGATTGCAGCATTGCGGGCGCCAAACTCACCGACAATCGGACCCATCATCAAGATCCCCGCCGGCATGCCGCCGAACAGTCCGAGCTGGTAGACGGACATGACACGCGCCAGCTTGTCGGGCGGGGCTTGCTCCTGAACCACGGAGCGGCTGAGCGAGATAGCGACGCCCGCGCCAAGCCCCCAGCAAAACACCAGCGCATAAAGTGACCAGAAGGGGATGGGCAGGGCGAAGGCCCCGACTGCGAGCACGGTGACACCCTGGGCGATGATCAGCGCGCGGCCCGGCTTCTCGATCTGGCCCAGGCGTACAAGGAGGACATTTGCCACAAAGGCACCGAGCCAGAAGGTCACCATCAGGCTGGAGAGCTCCGGATAGCTGGCTCCATAACTGTCCCGCAAAAGGATGGGAATGAGAACGAGGAAAGCACCGCCGACGATAAACGTCCCTACCGCAACCATGATTGCGGTCATTGGCATCAGGACGGGGGAGTGCAGAACCGCATTGAGACCATCGCGCAAATCCTCGAGCGGATGAGCCGTCGAGACGTGGCGCTTGGAGCCCAGGCGCGGCAGGAAGGCCGCGGACAGTCCGCCAATGACGAGCCCGACGCCCATCATCATGAAGAGCGGGCCAGGCCCGGTGATCGCGGCGAAGTAGCCGGCGGCCATGCCCGCGATCTGGGCGCCGAACTGCACGGCTGACGCCATGACCACGGCGCGCTGAAGTTCAATACCGCCATGTCGGGTACGGCCGGAAATGCGCACAATCGGGTTTATCGCACTATCGCGAGCGGGCATGACGAAGCCACCAGCCACGCCAACCAGCGCGGCAAAGATGACGAGCATCATGTAGGACAGGGTGTCGCTGAGCATGAGGGCTGCGAGTGCCAGCGTGCAGATCCCCGCAAAGAGATAGAAATAGAAGATGATGCCGCGCCGGTCATGGCGTTCGGCCAAAACGCCGGCGGCCGGCAGGAGCAGCGCCATCGGCGCGGTCAGGGCGGCTTGGGCAAAGCTCAGCCGTTCCGGGCTTTCCATCAGCGTGAAGGTGATCACACCGGGGAAAAGCGTGGTCTGCAGGCCGAAGCCGAAAAACCAGCCGGCGACAAGAACAAGATAACCGCCGAAGGGCGGCATGCGCAGATTGCGATTGCCGGCAAGAGGTCTGAAAATGGGCAAGTAAAATCAATCCGCAGTAGCAATTCACAATGGAGCCAACGCCTCGTGATCGAGTGTGATTGGCCTTTCATCCTGTCTAGCAACATGTAGGCTGCAAGCAAATCGTCTGAATGCAGAGCAGGACGCACTGACATGAAACACATCCGCCTGGGCCTGAGCCTGATCCTCGCCGCCTTCATGACTTTCATGGGCAGCCAAAAGTTTGGCGAAAGTAATCCCGTTTTCAGCTATATCGCTGCCCAATCGGGGATTGAGCTGTTCGAGCCGACCATTCGTCTGGCCACCGGCATCGCCGAGCTTGCCGCCGCCATCCTCATCCTGCTGGGGGTTTTCCTGGGGATCGCGAGGGGCCTCGGCGCGCTGCTTTCGCTTGCCGTGATCGGTGGGGCCATTGTGTTCCACCTATCCCCCTGGCTTGGCATCAATGCGCCGGTCGCCTTCGCGGAGGAGGGCGGTTATGTACACTCTCCCATGCTGTTCGGCATGGCGGTGGTGTTTGGTCTGATCTCTGCCTATCTCGTGTTGAATGATCGCCCCGCCATTCTTGGTGGCAACGCCGATTGATCGGATGCGAGCGGGCAAGCGCACGCTTTATTAAGGCGCAGGGCGCATGGTCACAGGGATGTCTGACTGACCGAGCCCTGCGACATGGCCCAAGCTGAACCCTATGATCTGACCCCGGCCGACACGCCCCGTGCCCGTTCCATGCTGGCGCGGCGACTGGCGGATATTGTCGGCCTGCCCTCCAGTCGCATTACGCCGCGTGAACGCTGGATTGTGGCGGATCTGCTACACGACCTCCTGCGCGCCAGCGATATCGGGCTACGAAAGCGGGTTGCCGAGCGGCTCTCGACCCTCGGCGAGGCACCGGCCCGGCTTCTGCGCATGCTCGCCATTGATGTCTTCGAAGTGGCCGAGCCGATCCTCAATGATTGCGAGGCACTCACAGATTTTGACATGCTGGAAATCGTCCAGTCCGGGACGCTGCAGCATCGACTTGTGATCGGGCGACGGGAAAATCTTACGGAAACCGTCGCAGCGGCGCTGGCGGCCTATGGCGAAACGCCGGTGGTCGAACGCCTGCTGAAAAATCATACCGCTCATCTGGCCGCGCCGACAATTGATCACCTGGTCAGCGCCGCTGCCGATGAGGCGAGCTATGCCCGTCTGCTTATTCGTCGGAGTGAATTGCGACCGGCCCAGGCTTTCCGCCTTTTCTGGGGCTGCCCGCACGAGCTGCGCCTGCAAATCCTCGAACGTTTTGCGGTCGACCGCACCATTCTCATCGATGCGGTGGAGGATATTTTCCCGATTGCGCGCGATGAGGGATGGTCGGACCCGATGGTCCGGCGGATCCTGCGCTATATTGATCGGCGCCAGCGCAATCGCGAGGCCGTACAGCTCAGCCCCTTCGCCAGTCTGGAGAGCGCCATCGAGGCCCTGCGCGTCAGCGGACCGCGCGAGGATGTGATCAGTGAAATCGCGACCCTGGCCGGGATTGATCTGGGCCTGCTGCGCCACATGATCGAGGATATGGGCGGCGAGGCTATTGCTGTACTTTGCAAGTCCACCGGGCTCAAATGGGACAGCCTGGTCAGTATTTGGCGCGGCCTTAATCGCCCTGAGAATGAGCAACGGATTGAAGAAGCCCGGCATGTCTATGACATGCTGTCGGTTGAAAAAGCCCAGACCGTGCTGCGCTACTGGAATCTCTCTGTCGAGGACGACAAGCGCTAGGTCCGTCGCCCCAAGGGCAACGGACCTTACACGACGCCTGGCGAGACCGACTAGAAGGGCAGCAAGTCCCAATGACCGGCGAATCCGGCCAGCGCGAGACCGGAAAGGCCGGTCAGCGTCAGCCCGATCAATGTGCCGATGCGGATACGACCGTCGCTCATCTGCGTCCGCCAGAGCAGGATCAGGCTGAGCAGGCCAAGACCGCCGCTCGCCAATGCCATCCAGGCGCCTTTCGCCGCTGGCATGCCCAGTCCGGCGATCAGGCCGACCATGGAGATCTCGTTGAGCTTGTAACCGCCCAGCAGGATCAGGGCCGGGAAGGCCAGCCCGGTCAGCGCTGTGGCCAGGCCGAGCAGGCGCGCGCCGCCAGTATCCGCCGACAGGGATTGGGCTGATTGACCGTCGATCACCCGCGCCAGGAAGCCCGCCGGATAGGCGAGGAGACTAATGAGCAGGGCGATCAGCGGCAGGCCCAGCCAGAGCGCGGACGGTGCGAGCGATTTGGGATCATCCATGGCCATCACCCCGGCTCGCAGCAGCGCGCTGGTAGAGTACACCTCGATAAATTCTGGCTCTGTCACACCGGTTTCCAGGCAGCTGGCGTCCAGCCCTGCCGGGTCCAGCGTGTCGAAAAACGCGTTGAGCACCGGACCGGCACACTCCGGCATGGAGCGGGTCGGGCCATGGCCGGCATAGGGAACTTCGATATAGCGGCCATTGGTGAAGCCGGGCAGGATGCGCTCGGCCAGGGGCGGCGGGGTGATGGGGTCCCAGGCGCCATTGACAATCAGCGTGGGCACATCGCTCTGGATCAGCTGATAGTTTTCCGTTCCATTCAAGGGTGACAGGCCTTCATCAACACAGACCTGGGCGGCCAGGGCTGCGCCTTCAGCACTCAGGCCCATATTCTGGAAGATCGGATTCTCGGCGAGGTCCTCGGCCATGACTTCCGCGCTGGCGGCCGTATAGCCGTCATTGCACCGGATGGCATCGGACATGCCGCCGCCGCCGCCGAAATCGAAACCGCTATTGGCCAGGAGTTCGAACACGGTGTAATCGCCGGTTTCGACGGCCCGTGTCAGGCTGTCCATCACGGCGGGGATGGCAGCGTGCTGGTCCTGCTCATACATCATCATGAAAGGCGCGAAGATCAGGATTTCGGCGCCGAAGCGGACCTGACCCTGCGGATAGGTCTCGACATCATCCACATCGATGATGACCGGTTCGGCCTTGAGCTGATCGATTGCAGCCTCATAGCGCGGGCGCAGCCCCTCGCAAATGGCATCGCCCTCACAGGTGGTGAAGACATTGTCCATCAGCCGGCTCACATAACGGCCCAGTCGCATCAGATCGTCCAGATCATTGGGCACGATGGCGTCAATCACCAGGGCGCGGGTGCCGGCGCTGTCGACATTGAGCAGCATCTGGCCGAGATGCGAGCCATAGGAAATGCCCCAGACATTCCAGCTTTCATAGCCCAGCGCGATGCGCAGATCGCGGACATCATGCGCATTTTCGAACGTGTTATAGGCGCTCAGATCAACGCCGGCAGCGGTTGCTGCCTGGAAACAGGTGCGCGTGCGCTCGGCTTCATTGGCGGCCACGTCGAGACCGGTTTCGCCCCAGGCAAGCTCGCGCCGGACCGCGCCATAATGCGGGCAGAGATCGCCACTATTGGCGATCCCGCGCTGTTCCAGAATATAAAGATCGCGCTGTTCGAGAATATCGTGCTCGCGCAGGCGGTTGGCATAGCTCTCCACAGCGACGCCGGGACCGCCGGTCAGATAGATGACCGGGTCGGGACGGATATCGGCCGGGTCTTCTGCCGTCGCGGCCAGTTTTACATAATGGACGCGGATCAGGCGGCTATCCGGGTTGGACCGGTTTTCCGGAACGGTGACGAAACCGCAGCTGACCTCGCCGGGCTCGTAATCGAACTCGAACGGGCAGACCAGATCGATGGGCGCGGGCAGGTCGGACCAGTCAGGCGCTCCAATCGGTGCGGCGACCGGTTCGCTGACCGGCTCGCTCTCGGGCACTGCGATATTATCCTGGGCCAGGCTGGCGCCGGCCAGAAGACCGGCAAGGCCCAGCGCTGTGGCAAAACTCTTGATCATGACAATTCCCCCAAGTCTGCAGGCCGC
>JBELMP010000139.1:0-6839 GCA_042095695.1 Maricaulis sp.
CAGCGTGACCGCTGGCTCGGCGGTATGCGCAAATTCCGCCGCATGATGATCGGGGATCGCGGCCGCCCAGTCTGATAACTGAATTCAACACGTCAAAGAAATATAGCCGGTTAGGGGAGTTAAAATGGATCTAGGTGTTTCCGAGCGGGTGCGTCCGCTAATCGATCAGGTTCGCAGCATGGTTCGCGATGAAATCATGCCGCTGGAAGAGGAATATCATGCCGAGGTCGGCAAGGCTGCGGGCGGTGACCGCTTTGCCTTCACGGACCGGCAGACCGAAATCCGCGAAGGCCTCAAGGCCAAGGCGCGCGAGCGCGGGTTGTGGAATTTCTGGCTGACCGATAGCGATCGTGGCTATGGCCTGTCGACGGTGGAGTATGCCTATCTCGCCGAGGAGATGGGCTGGTCCCTCCTGGCACCGGAAGTCTTCAATTGCGCGGCGCCTGATACCGGCAATATGGAAGTTATTGAGCGTTACGGAAATGCCGAGCAGAAGGAGCGTTGGCTCAGCGGTTTGCTCGAGGGCAAGATCCGCTCTGCCTATCTGATGACCGAGCCGGATGTGGCGTCCTCCGACGCGACCAATATTGCCTTTGATGCCAAGCTCGATGGCGATGAATGGGTGCTCAATGGCGAGAAATACTGGTCGTCCGGTGCCGGTGACCCGCGCTGCGAAGTCTATGTTCTCATGGCGAAAACCGAGGGCGATGATGCGCCGCGGCATGGCCAGCACTCGCAATTCCTGCTCGACGCAAGCACGCCGGGGATTGAAATCCTGCGTCCCATGACGGTTTTCGGTCATGATGATGCGCCGCATGGCCATATGCATATCCGCTTCACCAATGTGCGCGTGCCCAAGGATGCGCTCATCCTCGGCCGCGGTCGCGGTTTCGAAATCTCCCAGGGACGTCTCGGGCCGGGCCGGATCCACCACTGCATGCGCGCCATCGGCCAGTCCGAACGGGCGCTGGAACTTATGTGCCGCCGCTCGGTTACCCGTGAGGCCTTTGGTCGTCCGCTGGCGAAGCTTGGTGCGAATGTGGACATTATCGCCGAGCGCCGCATGGCGATCGAGCAGGCGCGCCTCTTGTGTCTGAAAGCCGCCTGGATGATGGATCAGGGCGATCCGCGCGCGGCTGCGCCCTGGATCTCGCAGATCAAGGTCATCGCGCCGCGCGTCGCCCTCGATACGGTTGATGAGGCGATGCAGATGTATGGCGGCACCGGTGTGTCCCAGGACACGCCGCTGGCCGGTATGTGGGTCGGCCTTCGCACGCTGCGTTTTGCGGATGGACCGGATGCGGTGCACCGCATGGTCATCGGCCGCAAGGAGTTGAAGCGATACGTCAATGAAGCGCTGGAGGGTTGACCATGTCTGAACAGAGGCACGCACCAACGCGCGAGCAGCTCGAGCCGATCGTGATGCATATTCTGCAAAACGAACCGATGTTCACGCTCGGTGAGGTGGATATTCGCGGTGTCCCGACACGCGCCTATGTCAATGCGCCGGCAGATCTGCGCATGCTCCTGCTGGCCTGCCTTGAGTTCGCTGACAAGGACGCGGTGGTGTTCGAGGATCAGCGCTGGACCTATGGCGAGCTGGTCGAGAAATCCATCGCTGTGGCCAACGGTCTGATCGAGCGTCATGGCGTCAAGCCGGGGACGCGGGTGGCTCTGGCGCTGCGCAATTCTCCGGAATGGATTGCCAGCTTCTTCGGTGTTCTGGCTGCAGGCGGTGTGGTCGTGCCAATGAATGGCTGGTGGACGAGCGAGGAAATGGCTTACGGCCTGTCCGATAGCCAGGCGAAAATCGTGATTGCGGGCTATCGCCAGTCCGAGCGCATTCAGCCGCACAAGAAAACACTCGGCCTGACCGTAATCGGTGGCCGTGATGGTGTGCCCGAGGTGGATGACACGTTTGAAGCCCTGCTCCAGTCTGGTGCTGGCAAGCCCTGGCCGGAAGTCGATATCGACACCGACAGCGATTTCGCCATTTTCTACACCTCCGGCTCCACCGGAAAGCCCAAGGGCGCAGTTCTCACCCATCGCGGTGCGGTCTCTACCGTCCTGTCCTACGGGCTGGTTGGCGCGGCGGTAAAAGCTGCGAACAATAATGAGGACTATTTCGGCTCGGATCCGGCCGTCCTCGTGGCGGTCCCGCTCTTTCACTGTACCGGTTCGCATGCGGTCATGATGATGTCCTTCATCGCCGGTCGGAAAATGGTGCTCATGCGCAAATGGGATGCGGGTGATGCCGTCGAGCTGATCGAAAAGGAACAGATCACCAACATGGTGGGCGTGCCGACCATGTCGCATGAGGTGACGCTGGAAGCGGCGAGGCGGGGCACGTCCCTGTCCAGCCTGAAAGATGTGTCTGCGGGCGGCGCGAAACGTCCGGCTGCTCACGTTGCAAAGCTCAATGAGACCTTCCCCCAGGCATGGTCGAGCTCGGGCTATGGGCTGACCGAGACGAATGCTATCGGCGCCTATGCCACCATGCATGACTATCAGGCCAAGCCGGGCTCCTGTGGCCGCGCCGTGCCCGCAGTGATCGATATCAAGACGGTCAATCCCGATGGCAGTGATGCCGGGGTCAACAATCCGGGCGAGGTCTGGATCAAGGGGCCGATCCTTTTCAAGGGCTATCTCAATCAGCCCGAGGCGACCGCTGATGTGCTGACCGAGGATGGCTGGTTCAAGACCGGCGATGTCGGTGTGCTGGACGAGCAAGGCTTCCTTTTCATTGTTGACCGGATCAAGGACATGCTCCTGCGGGGCGGCGAGAATATTAGCTGCCTCGAAGTCGAGGGCGCTCTGGCCAAGCATGAGGACATTCTCGAGGCTGCCGTGATCGGGATTCCCGATGAACGCCTGGGCGAGCGCGTCGGCGCCGCCGTGCATATCAAGCCGGGTGTACATATCACGGACGATGAAGTTACAGACTTCCTGGCGCCGCATCTGGCACCGTTCAAACGTCCCGAGGTTTATTGGCGCATGGATGATCCATTGCCGCGTGGAGGTACCGGTAAGGTCGATAAGCCCGGATTGCGCAAACACTTATTGCCCGAGGAGGCCAAGGCCTGATGCCCGTCGTTAAACCATCTGATCTGGCCAATCATGTTGGTCAGGAAATCGGCGTCTCACGCTGGATCGAAGTCGATCAAAAACGTATCGATGTGTTCGCGGATGTGACCGAAGATCCGCAATTCATCCATATCGACCCGGAGCGGGCGGCCAAGGAAACGCCCTTCGGCGGCACGATCGCCCACGGCTTTCTCTCGCTCTCGCTGCTTTCGCCAATGGCGATGGATCTGGCCTTCTCCCTTGAAGGCATTGCCATGGGTATCAATTACGGCTTCGACAAGGTCCGCTTCCTGCAGCCCGTGCGCGCGGGCAAGAAGGTCCGCGGTCGTTTTGTTCTGGATGATGCTCAGGAGCGCAAGCCTGGGCAATTCATGCTGCGCTACACGGTTACGGTCGAGATTGAAGGCGAAGACAAGCCGGCTCTCATGGCTCAATGGCTGACGATGCAGGTCGTCGCCCCCACTTCCTAGGAAAGACATTTCGATGAGCGATATTCGTTTTGATGGCCGCGTTGCCATCATCACTGGTGCGGGCCACGGGCTGGGGCGCTCCCACGCGCTGCTGCTGGCCTCTCGCGGTGCCAAAGTCGTGGTCAATGATCTTGGCGGTTCTGTAGACGGGTCCGGGTCCGGATCGGCAGCTGAGGATGTGGCCGCCGAGATCCGTGCTGCGGGCGGCGAGGCGATCTCCCATGGCGCCAATGTGACCAAGGCTGATGAGGTTGCCGACATGGTCGAGCAGGCCAGCAAGGCCTGGGGACGTGTGGATATTCTGGTCAATAATGCCGGTATTCTGCGCGATAAGAGCTTCTCCAAGATGGAGATTGCCGACTTTGAAGCGGTGATGAATGTGCACATGACCGGTTCGGTGGTCTGCACCAAGGCCGTCTGGGAGATGATGCGCGAGGCCGGTTATGGCCGGATCGCCATAACATCCTCCTCCTCGGGTATTTACGGCAATTTCGGTCAGGCAAATTATGGCGCCGCCAAGATGGGCCTGGTCGGGCTTATGAATGTCCTCCACCTGGAAGGTGCTAAGTATAATATTCGGGTCAATGCGCTCGCCCCGACGGCAGCGACACGCATGACCGAGGGGCTTATCCCCGAGGAAGCGCTGAAGCTCATGACTGTTGAGAGCGTGAGCGCGGGTCTGGCCTATCTGGTCAGCGAGGATGCGCCATCGCGTCTGGTCCTGTGCGCAGGAGCGGGCGGTTATGCTGCAACACGTGTCTATGAGACGCCGGGCGTGTATCTGCCGCCAGAGGAGCAGACGCCGGAGGGTGTCGCAGCGAATATTGATGCGATCACGGCTGCTGACGGTCAGGAATTGTATCAGCAGGGCGGTCAGCAGACGATGAAATTCCTGGGCAAGGCTGCCGCCCATTTCGGCGTCAAGCTGGGCTAGCCCATGCACGTATTCGACGAGGCCACGCGGCTGGAGGCCGTGTCACGCGGAGACGGGCGCGCCGAGTTCACCGGCGCCGCCCATCCCGGCTTCAAGAATATGATTGGCCCCTATGGCGGGTGGAATGCCGCGATGATGGCCAAGACCATTATCGAAGCCAGCGATAGCGACTTGCGCCTCGCCTCGCTGACCACGGAATTCCTGCAGGCGCCCGCAGAGGGCGCTGTGGAAACCGGCGCCGTCTGCGAACGCCAGGGAAAGAATACCCAGTTCTGGACCGCCCGTTTACGCTCGCCTGGAGCCGAGACGGCTTGCAATATTGCTGTCGGTATCATGACCAAGGCCCGCGAGACCGTGAGCTGGACTGAGGGCGAGCGGCCGGACGCACCGCCGCCAGAAGCCTGTGATCGATTTCCTCTACCCATGGCCTGGACCACGCCGGTCGAAATGCGCGGCGCAACCAATCCGCCATTCCAGGCGACGGGGAGTACGCGATCAACGGCCTGGGTGCGGTTGGATCCGGACCGCCCGCTCGACCCCATCGGCCTGGTCGCGCTTGCCGACACACCGACCCCGCGCGTCTTCTATATCATTGGCAAGCCGGACCTGATCGCGACCGTGTCCATGACGGTCTATCTGCATGCAACGCCAGAAGATTATGCCGCGGTTGGAAGTGATTACATGCTCGTCGAGGCCTCGGGAGCGCGTGGCGGGAATGGTATTTTTGATCAACATGCCCGGATGTGGAGCCGGGATGGCCGTCTGATGGCCACGACACAGCAAATCGTTAATTACAGAAGCAAGGGTTGAAGGAGAACGTTATGCGGGAAGCCGTACTGGTATCAACAGCGCGCACGCCGATCGGCAAGGCCTATCGGGGTGCATTCAATGACACGCAAGCCCAGGCCCTGGGCGGCCATGTCATCAAGAATGCGGTCGAGCGTTCGGGCGTCGATCCGGCCGAGATCGATGATGTTGTGATGGGCGCGGCGATGCAGCAGGGTTCGACATTCCAGAACACGGCCCGCCAGTGCGCTATGCGCGCCGGTCTGCCCACCGCCGTTGCCGGCATGTCGATGGATCGTCAGTGCGCGTCGGGCATGATGGCGATCGCGACTGCTGCCAAGCAGATTGTTGCAGACGGGATGACCGTCACTGTCGGCGGCGGACTGGAGAGCATCTCGCTCGTCCAGAATGAACACATGAACATCCACAAGGCATTTGACCCGTGGATCCAGCAGAATATGCCGGACCTCTACATGTCCATGCTCGAGACGGCTGAAATCGTCGCCGAGCGGTATGGCGTCAGCCGGGAAGTCCAGGACGAGTACGCGGCGCAGTCGCAGGACCGGACCCATGCCGCACAGGAGGCCGGCAAGTTTGACGATGAGATCGTTCCGCTGCCTTCCGTCATGAAATTCATGAATAAGGAAACCGGTGAAGTTTCCGATATCGAGGTGACGCTGGAAAAGGATGAGGGCAATCGTCCGGGAACGACAGCCGAATCCCTTGCCGGGCTGAAGCCGGTTTTCAAGGGCGGTATCAAGACGGGCGAAGGCAAGTTCATCACGGCAGGCAATGCATCCCAGCTCTCCGATGGCGCTTCGGCCTCGGTCCTGATGGAAGCCAAGGAAGCGGAACGTCGCGGCTTGCAGCCGCTGGGCATTTACCGCGGCATTGCGGTTGCCGGGCTGGACCCGGATGAAATGGGCATTGGCCCGATCCACGCGGTTCCGAAACTGCTCAAGGCCAATGGGCTGACCATGGACGATATTGATCTGTGGGAGCTCAACGAGGCCTTCGCGGTCCAGGTCCTCTATTGCCGCGACACGCTGGGCATTCCCAATGAGAATCTCAACGTCAATGGCGGCGCCATTTCGATTGGCCACCCCTATGGCATGTCCGGGGCCCGGATGGTGGGGCACGCTTTGATCGAAGGTAAGCGTCGCGGCGCGAAATATGTTGTCTGCACAATGTGTGTCGGTGGTGGCATGGGCGCAGCCGGCCTGTTCGAGGTCGCGTAATGAAGGCGCTTTTCTGCCGGGAATTCGGTCCCGAGGAAAATCTCAAAGTCGAGGATGTCGATGACCCGGCACTGCCGCCTGGCCATGTGATGATCGACGTCAGGGCGGCGGGGTTGAACTTCCCTGATCTGCTCTGCGTGCGCGGCGAGTATCAGTTCAAGCCGCCCTTGCCCTTCGTTCCCGGAGGTGAGGGCGCTGGGGTGATCGTCGACATGGCCGATGACGTGTCTGGCTTCGAGGTCGGAAATCGCGTCTGTTTCAATGGTCTGACCGGGGCGTTCTCGAGCAAGGTCGCGGTCCCGGCGGGTACAATTGCGGAAATCCCGG
>JBELMP010000140.1:0-6805 GCA_042095695.1 Maricaulis sp.
TCCGGATCGAAGCCCTCCGCACCGATCTTGAAACTCATCGTACCCTGACCGCCGGTCACGGCTTCAAACAGCATCATGCATCCGGTGGCCAGAACGAAGAAGACGAGACAGGCCTCTGCCCGCCGCTTCCACACGCCTTCCAGCCCGCCAACGCGCCAGGCAAAAATCGCATATAGTGGCAGGCCAAGCAGGGTTTTCGGGATTTGCTCCGCATCATCATGGGACGACCAAAGATAGCTGATACAGGCCCAGACCAGAAACAGTGCCGCGGGGATGAAAGGCCAGGCCCAGCGCACCGACCGCCAGGAAATCGGTTGCAGCGGCACATAGGTCATGGCGGTCAGCGCGACGAGCGGGGCAATTAGCAACCCGCCCCCGACCGCTGCCGGAAAGGCGATAATGAAGGCGAAACACGCCAACACACCGACCTTTGCCTCACGCCTATTCATACCCGGACCTCGTACCGCTGACCGATCAGGCCGATTTACGCTTCAGATCCGGCGCCAGGGCACGGTCCGACAAGAGTGCGATTGCCTCTCCTAGGGCCATAACTTCCTGCGTCTTGCCCTCCTCGCCGAGGAAGCGAAGAGCCACAGCGCCATCTTCCGCCTCCTTGCGCCCGACCACTGCGATGACCGGCACTTTGCCGACCGAGTGTTCGCGGACCTTGTAATTGATCTTCTCATTGCGAAGATCCGTCTCAACGCGCAGGCCCGCAGCCGACATGGCAGCTCGTACCTCCTCGGCATAAGCGTCAGCATCAGAGGTGATGGTCGCAACAATCACCTGGCGCGGCGCCAGCCAGAAGGGCAGTTTGCCGGCATAATTCTCGATCAGCACGCCGAGAAAACGCTCTAGCGATCCGAGGATGGCCCGGTGCAGCATGACGGGGCGGTGTTTCTCAGCATCCTCACCGATGAAGACCGCATCGAGACGTTCCGGCAGGTTAAAATCACACTGTATCGTGCCCGTCTGCCATTCCCGGCCAATGGCATCCTTGACGACGAAGTCCAGCTTCGGCCCGTAAAAGGCGCCATCACCCGGATTATGCTCATAATCAAGGCCGGACGCCTCGGCCGCGGCGATCAAGGCGGCTTCTGCCTTGTCCCAAACCTCTTCAGACCCAACCCGCTGCTCCGGCCGGTCGGAGAATTTGATGCGCGGTTCTTCAAAGCCGAAATCCTCATAGACCGACTTGAGCAGCTCACAGAAGGCGGTGACCTCCTCCGTGATCTGCTCGACCGTGCAGAAAATATGAGCGTCGTCCTGGACAAAGCCACGCACGCGCATCAGCCCGTGCAGCGAACCCGAAGGTTCATAGCGATGGCAGGACCCGAACTCGGCGAGACGCAAGGGAAGGTCGCGATAGGATTTTTGACCCTGATTGAAGACCTGGACATGACAGGGGCAGTTCATCGGCTTCACCGCGAGCACCTTCTCCTCCTGATCGATGGAAGAGATGAACATATTCTCGCGATACTTGTCCCAATGCCCGGAGGCCTCCCAGAACTTGCGATCCATCAGTTGCGGCGTCTTGATTTCGACATAGCCGCTATCTTCGAGACGCCGGCGCATATAGTTCTCAACGCCACGATAGAGCGTCCAGCCGGCCGGATGCCAGAAGACCTGTCCCTGGGCCTCCTCCTGGAAGTGAAACAGCTCCATCTGCTTGCCCAGCCGGCGATGGTCACGCTTCTCGGCTTCCTCGAGGCGATGCAGATGCGCCTTGAGCTGTTTGTCATCCAGCCAGGCGGTTCCGTAAATACGCTGCAACTGAGCATTGCGATGATCCCCACGCCAATAGGCACCGGCAACTTTCATGAGCTTGAAGGCCTTGCCGATCTTCCCGGTCGAGGGCAGGTGCGGTCCACGGCACAGATCGAACCATTCGCCCTGACGATAAATCGTGATCGTCTCATTTTCCGGCAGGTCTTCGATCAGCTCGGCCTTGAAGGTCTCGCCCATATCCTTGAATTTGGAGATCGCGGCATTGCGGTCCCAGACCTCCCTTTCGAAAGGTAGATCCGCATCCACAATCTCGCGCATGCGCTGTTCGATCGCCTCGAAATCCTCGGTGGAAAAAGGCTCGTTGCGCGCGAAATCATAATAGAAACCGTCTTCAATCGCCGGCCCGATCGTGACCTGCGTTCCCGGGAAGAGATCCTGTACGGCCTGGGCGAGAATATGCGCCGTATCATGGCGAATGAGCTCGAGGGCCTCGTCATCCTTGCGCGTTATCAGCGCGACCTCGCTATCGCCCTCCAGCGGGCGCATCAAATCCCAGTCCTCGCCATTCACGCGGGCGAACATCGAGGCCTTGGCGAGCGATTTGGAGATATCATTCGCCAGGTCGAACGGTGAAGCACCATCGGCGAGTTCTCGCATCGAGCCATCTGGCAGCGTTACCTTGATCATCAGTCTTTATTCCTTGTCGTCAGCTGGCTCAGCCGTCGATACCCGTTTTCTCTCGTCCCGCGGCAAAGGTGATCGGAAAGCCCAGATCGCCCACCATGGTTCCTGTGTGCGTTCAAGCGGTGCGGGATCTAGACCCCAACTGCCACCCGGCCGGCACCGGCTCAACCGACCAAACGTCAGCCAAAACCCGCGCCACCAGCCCTGTGCCCGGATTACACCCATGGCGTAGGACGAACAGGTTGGCTCATGCCGACATCGTATCCCCGCCGCATAGAAAACCGGAGATAGCGTCAATTGATAAGCCCGGAGCAGGCCTATCATCAGGCGCTCCGACACGCCGGTGTGACGCAGATTTTGTTCGCACGAACACATATGAAACCATGCTTTTAACGTCACCTCACGCCCTGTCCACCAAAGACGACCGAGAGGCGCAGCCGGCAATTGAAATATTTATCTTGAAGCGGGGTTTTCGGATCGCCGTGAGGTCCAGCCGGCGCGGCCGGAACGGCGACCCTATCCAGTCAGACGTGTGGAATGTGTCGCGGTCTCGATGGCTTCGACAGCGGCGTTGAACGCCAGCATCACGGATTGATGACGGGCCGGATACTCCCGAGCGCCGTAAAGCGCACTCAGCTCAGCAAAGCGCCCGTTCGGCGGCTCGCCGCCATCCTTCAGCATCGCCTTGAGACCATCGCGAGCCGCCTGGATTTCGTCCTGGTGAGCCCCCAGCGCGTGGCGCGCAAAAACCGCAGCCGCAGCCTGGCCAAGCGCGCAGGCTTTCACCCGAAGGGCCAGGGCCTCTATACGATCATCCGATAGCTCCAGATCGAGCTCGATCTCAGAGCCGCAAAGACGCGAGACTTTACGCACGCTGACGTCCGGATTCGTCAGCGCACCAAGATGAGGAATGTCTGCTGCCAGTCGCAGCACCTCATTGGAATAAAGAGCGTCTTCCATGATCTATATTTAGCGTTGCAGGGGCCAAAGCGCCAGAGCCTAGCTCAAGGCTTTGCGCTCGCCATGGGTCAAGACGCGAGGAAACTCCGAAGGACCGTCCACCGGGTACCCGACTCGAGGCGTGGCGTGGACATCCAGGACGGCGAAATCACGAAGCGCGGCCGAGGCCCGCGCGAGCGTCTCCGCCTCGACCCTGTTGGGCGCCAACACCATGAAACTTATGGTAAAACGCCCTCCATCATCGGCTCCCAGAAGCGTCACCTCGTGCACAGACAAGGACATTTGAATCCTCCGACATACTTCGCACCCAGACTATCCGAGCGTGCCGATTCGGCAAGCGCCGCACACCCCAGGATCAGGTCGAGAGCTTGCGCCAGGTCGAGCCTTCCGGACCATCATCGACCTGGACATTCAAGGCATTCAAAGCGTCGCGCACCCTGTCTGCCGTCTCCCAGTCCTTGTCCGCCCGGGCCTGGTTGCGCTCATTGATCAGACCATCAATCCGGGCGCGCTCGGCCGGATCGAGCTCTGTCAGGCCGAACCAGTCATCAGGATCGCCCTGGGCCAGACCGATCAGTCGGCCGGCGGCAAGCAATTCCCCTTTCGCCTGCGCGCGCGCTTCCAACGTCTCGGCCTTATTGGCAGCAGCGGTAATCTGGAAGAGTACCGACAAGGCCTTGGGCGTATTCAAATCATCAAGCAGCTGGTCGAGAAAGGCGGTGGGCGTTTCGACATTGGCCGGTTCGACATCACCGAGCCGGCGCAATACGCCATAAATCCTGTCGAGCGAACGTCGGGTCTTGGCAAGAAGATCGGAGGTCCAGGTCAAAGGCGCGCGATAATGCGCGGTCAGCAAGGCATAGCGCAGCACCTCGCCGGGCCATTCCTTGGCGAGATCATGAATGAGCTGAACATTGCCGAGCGATTTCGACATTTTATCCGTGCCCATGGTCAGGAAACCGTTATGAAGCCAGTAATTGGCCATGGTCTTGCCGCCATGGGCGCAGACCGATTGTGCAATCTCGTTCTCATGATGCGGGAAAACCAGATCCACCCCGCCACCATGAATATCAAAGGTCTCGCCGAGATGTTTTTCACTCATGGCCGAGCATTCCAGGTGCCAGCCCGGGCGACCGCGCCCAAACGGGCTGTCCCATCCCGGATCCTCATCGGCGGCCGGCTTCCAGAGAACGAAATCGCCCGCAACTTTTTTATAGGGGGCAATTTCGACCCGAGCTCCGGCGATCATGTCATCAAGGGAGCGTTTGGACAGCTTGCCATATTGCTCATAGGCGCTCACCGAGAAGAGGACATGACCTTCCGCCTCATAGGCATAGCCGCCATCGATCAGTCGCTGGATCATATCGATCATCTCGCTGATATGATCGGTCGCATGCGGCTCGATATCGGGCATTGCAACGCCCAGGCTTCCGACATCCTGACGATAAATCTCCGCATAATGCCGGGTAATTTCCGCAATCGGCTTCCCAGTCTCCCGGGCCGCCTCGATGATCTTGTCATCCACGTCGGTGATGTTTCGCGCATAGACGACGTGTTCCGCGCCGTAGATTTCACGCAGGACTTTCGCAAGCACGTCAAACACGACAGCCGGCCGGGCATTGCCGATATGGGCGTAATTATACACGGTCGGTCCGCAGACATAGAGCGTTACCCGGCTCGGATCGATCGGTTCGAAGGGCCGCTTACGGCGTGCCATCGTGTCGAAAAGGGTAAGCATTGTCATGAGTTAAGCTCTGAAAAAACCGTCGTGTACTGAAATACCACGACATGAATGGCGGCAATGCAATTGGATTTCGCCTGAATAGCGCCTACATAACCTGAAGCGCTTAGACGCGAAACCGGAGGAATACAGGCCCCGACTGTAAAAAGTTGCGTGCCCTCCCTCGATCCGGAAACCGGAACTACGGCGGCTTCGTATGACAAGAAGACTGCCGACCCGAAAACGAAAGGATCCATCACGATGGACGCCATGACCCCTGAAGACGCCCGCATCGCTGCGGAAGAGAAGACTCGCCCGACTCGCGAAGAGGCCGAAGCAGCTGTTCGTACCCTGATCGCATGGGCCGGGGACGATCCGGACCGCGAAGGCCTGATTGAAACCCCGAAACGTGTCGCCAAGGCTTATGAGGAATGGTTCTCAGGCTATCAGGACGACCCGGCCAAAGTACTCGGCAAGAAGTTCGAGGATGTTCAAGGCTATGACGATATCGTCATGCTGACGAATATTGATGTGGAGTCGCACTGCGAACACCATATCGCGCCGATCCTCGGCATTGCGCATGTTGCCTATCTGCCGACCAAGGCGGTCGTCGGAATTTCCAAAATCGCACGCGTGGTGGAAATCTTCTCCAAGCGTCTGCAAACGCAGGAAACCATGACCGCGCAGATCGCTGATGCGCTGATGGATGCGATGGAACCGCTCGGCGTCGCTGTTTATGTGGACGCCAAACACCAGTGCATGACGACGCGCGGTGTACACCACCCGAATGTGTCGACCATCACCACCACTTTTACCGGTGCCTTCAAGGAAGATGCGGATCTGCGCAATCGCTTCCTGCGCCTGGTCGAAAAGGCTTAGGCCGACCGCGAGACCAACAAGACAAGGGCGCCCCGTTCGGGGCGCCCTTTTGCTTTTCATCGCATGAGCCTAAGCGATGCGTTCGAGTGCCTGTTCGGTACTGCCATCAGCCGGGGTCACGCGCCAGGAACTTTCGACCGAGGCTTCGTATTCCAGCGAGAGAATGTCCGAAACCCGGACATAATCCGCATCCAGCGCCTCCGGAGTCAGCCGCAGTCGAATATAGCCATGATCGCGCATATTGCAGTGCCGGACCGCCGGATTCGCGTCAACGAACATATCGCCATAATTGACACCGGGTGCGGCAAAACTCGCGAAGGGGGCGGGGCTGGTCACCGACGCCGTCACGAATTCAGAGCCGAGGCGATGCCCCTGAGCATCGACGAGATCCGTTGCCCAGTAGGAATGCACATCGCCGGTCACGGTAATGATATCTGCATCGACTTCACGCAGAGCGGCATAGAGCCGCTCGCGTTCGGCCGGGAAGCCGTCCCACATATCCAGGCCGAAAGGAATTCCAAAGCGCGTTGAATTGATGAACCGGCGGGCGAATTCATTGTCGCGCGTGGCGATCCAGCGCAGCCAGCCCGGCATGGTCTGCGTGAAATCCGGGAACTCCACCTTCGCCATGATCACCTGATTGGCGATGATCCGCCACGGCTTGCCAGCCGCTACGGAGGCGCCGAAAGCGGCCTGGATCTCGCCGATCTGCCTGTCGCCAAGCAGTTCACGCGTCTCATCGCCGATGACATCACGCTTCCAGGCTTCAACGGACGCGATATTCTCCTCGGTCATCTCGGCATTCGGGTCGATTGGCAGGGAACTGACATCAAG
>JBELMP010000141.1:0-6463 GCA_042095695.1 Maricaulis sp.
GGCGCCCTCATCAATATCGCCAGCCGGGCCGGTTATCGCGGCGAGGACAAGGACCATATGGGATATGCCGCCTCGAAAGGCGCTGTCCTAGCACTGACCAAAACCATCGCCCGCCAGTGGGGCGCGGACAATATCCGCGCTTTCGCCCTCGCCCCGGGCTGGATCAATACCCGGATGGCGCCCCAGAACGCCGCCGGAATTGCTGCTGCACAGACGGAAATCCCGCTCGGGCGCATGGCGGAACCCGAGGAGATCGCGGCCATGTGCGGCTTTCTCGCATCGGGCGCCTGCGATAGCGCCAGCGGCTCGTGTATCGATATCAACGGCGCGAGCTATGTCCGCTAAGAGACAGGAATCCTGATTTAATCTGGTTCCTTTAGACGACTTCCGTTTGACCCCGTCCGGTAGTGCCGATAGATTTTACCCGTTGCAGATCGATCGGGGGAAACGTGATGCGGCTAGTTGCAGGGATATGTCTTTCATTTGCGGTGCTCGTCTCGGCGTGTACGAGTGCACAAGTCGGTCGTGAACGCTCGACCAGTCGCGCCGAACCGGTCACGAGCCTGTTTCGTGATCAGGTGCCGCGCCCGGATCGGCTATGCCTGCCTTATGTCGACGATCCGGAGAATAATCTGCGCCAGCCGCCGGAAGAACTCGTCTTCCATCCGGGCACCTATACCAATGATCAGCGCTGCGACCTGCGCTGGCATGCGCTTGTCGTCAACAATGAGGGCGCGCCGTCGAATATTTATGATGCGGAGGCTGCGCTGGCAGAAACGCCCTTCGCTGCCGTGCCCGCGCCCAGCCTGGTCGCCAACCGTCCCGATGAGCATGTGGATTATCGCGACTGCCTGCCGGACACGCCCATTCAACATTCCGGAGACGCCAACCGTGGCTATATCACCGCGATACTGAACGGTTTGGACTGTTATGTGGGCGAGCTGAACAATACGCCTGACAGCCCGCAACAGCCGTTGCGGATCATGATTTTTGCGCATGGCGGGATGGTGACGCGCGAAGACGCCATTCGCGAGGCTGAGAATCTCGCCCCGGCGATGATGCATGACGGGCATTTCCCGATCTTCCTGATCTGGAATTCCGGCCTGCAGGACGCCTATCCGAATTATCTGACCGCGATGAATTCGCGAGGGGAATATGATTCACGCCAGCGCTTTTTGTATGCGCCCGCCCGCCTGTTTGGTGATTTGGGCAGTGGCATCGCGCAAATTCCCGAGAACATTCTCAATCAGGGCGTTCGCTTCCAGGATTCCGTTCTCGAGCAGGATGTTCTGCGTCGCACATCCCAGGGAGAATCGCCATCGAGCTCCTTGCGCTATTATCTGCCGATTGAATGCCGCGGCGAGTACTTCACCGACGACCTGGACGAGCTAGCAGTCCATATCGACCGGCAGGCCAATACCAAATACTGCATGAATGAAGCCGTCTACCGAGCCCGGCAACGCCCGATCTATAATTTTGTTCCAAACGATCTGGGCGGGCTGTGGGGGGCCGACAACCAGTATGTCGGCAATATCATCTACCCGCTTTCGACCGAGAATCTCTACGATCCGGAGGCGTATTGGGAGGCGCTCAACGGTTATGACGAGCACTACGCGCAGGACACGCTGCGTTTTCAGCTGATGCGTCCCACACGTGTTCTCACGACGAGTTTCGCAGAGGTCGGCCGGAATGCCTGGGATGATATGATCGGACGGACACGCTCCGCCGTGCGCATCCCGCCCGAACGCTGGTCGGCGCGCGATCAGGCCCTCGCGGCACGGCAGCGCGCGGGCAATGATGATGCGCGCACAAGCAGCGACGTTGAAGATGAGCTCAAGGCGATTGAGGACGCCTATGCGGATCTCGAGCCCGATCTCGACATCCAAGGCGGCGGGTTTGCCGAGTTGATTGAAGCGTTGAACGCGCGCATTGATTGCGACGCGGATATCGCCGATGGCAGCAATCGCTGTGTCTATGATGACCGCATCTTAAATACGCGAAATCCGCATGTCGAAGTCACATTTGCCGGTCACTCCATGGGCAGCCTGATCGGTAATGAGATTGCACGCTTCCACCCAGACTTTCCCATGCATCGCGTGATTTATATGGCAGCGGCGGTCTCCGTTCGCGATATGCACGGCTCGCTCATCCCCTATATGCAGCGACAGGGCACGGGGGATATTTTCAGCCCGAATGTCTGCGACGCGGATGCGCCTTTCTGCACGGTGTTTCACAATCTGATGCTTCACCCGCAACGCGAGACACGCGAAGCCAATATCGCCTATGCCGTCCCGCCGGGAAGTCTTCTGGAGTGGATTGACGAGATGTTCGAAGACCCCCGCTCTCCGGACGGTCGCACGCTGGGCAAATGGTCAAACATCGTCGCCAATCGGGATATTTTCTCCGGCGAGCTCCAGCGCAGAATGATGTTCCGCGTCTTCCCGGTACAGGCCGATACACAGGTCAGCGATCGCTTCGGAGAGGATGCGATCTTCGGCTATGAGGCGGAGTGTGATCCGGCCGCCGTCGAGGCGGAAGCTCGGTCCGCCGCGATGAATGACACGCTTTACGGTCATCGCTGCCACCCTCTGCTGCATGGCGAGTTCAACGACTTTTCCTTCTGGCGCGACCGCTATCTCTTCGGTCGCTTCGCCTATTATCACACGGCAGAATAACGTTTAATTTCAGCGCACTGCCACAAGGCATCAAAGAAAACCAATATGTAAGTAATTATTCACTTGCGCTCGCACATGCGCATCGCTATACATCATGTAAATGATCATTCACTCTCGCATTGAGACAGCCGGGGAGATACATGATGGAAACGAGTAACGGCATGCTTCGCAGGGATATTTTTGACGGCACAGATGCCAATGAAGGTGTCACGGCGCGCTATGGCAGCACCAAGGCCCGGATCGAACGCGCCGCCCTGCAGCTTTTCGCCCGCCACGGTGTTGACGGCGTCTCCATCAAGCAAATTGCCGAAGCCTGTGTGATCTCCGATGGCGCGATGTATCGCCATTTCAAGTCCAAGGAGGAGCTGGCGCGCCTGATGTTCCAGGCCATCCATGCCAAGCTTCAGGATCTGGTCGTGGCAAATCTCGAGCCGGAAGCGTCGCTGGAGGATTCAGCCCGTGCCCTGGTGAGCGCCTATACGCAATTGGCGGATAATGACCCCGCGCAATTCACCTATCATCTGACACACCGCAATCACTTCATTTCCGCCCATGGCGATGGCGGTGCCGATCCGTCAGACTTTATGACCCAGTGCGTCAATCAAGCCATGGACCGTGGTGAAATCCCCGCCGGTGACCCGGAACTCCGCTCCGCCATGGCGCTTGGCGTCGTCATGCAGGCTGCCGAATACAGCCTCTATGGCCGGATCACACCGCCGCTGGCGGCCCATATCGATGAATTCGTACGCGCCATTCTGGCCGTGCTGAAATCCTGACCCTCAAGAAAAGACACGGGAGATACCTCCATGCGCTCTTTCATCTTCAATATCGCCTACTGGACCATGTCCGCCGTCTACGCCGTCGCCTGCGCCCTGCTCGCCCTGCTGCCCGGGCGCTGGGCTCTGATGCACGGCCTGCGATCCTATTGCCGTTTGACGGTCATCCTGATGCGGGTCATCTGCGGCATCAAAATTGAAGTCCGCGGAACGCCGCCAAAAAATCAGTCGGTCGTGATCGCCGCCAAGCACCAGTCCTGGGGCGATGGTATCGTCATGATGGCCAAGACCGGCAGTGTGAACTTTGTCTGTGGCGATCACATGCTGAAATTTCCGCTGATCGGTTTCGTGCTGAAAAAAGCCGGCGCGATTGTGGTCAATAATCAGGGTGGTGACGCGGCCAGGACAAGCCTGTCCAATGGCATTGCCCGCTCGCAGGACGAAGGCGGCCTGCGGCCCGTATTGATCTATCCGGAAGGCCATCTGACCGAGGTCGGCACCGGCAAGCGCTACCGTTCCGGCGCGTGGCGGATGTCAAGTGAGCTGGACCGCCCTGTTGTGCCCGTGGCGACCAATCTGGGTCAGTGCTGGCCGCAACAGCGCTGGGAGAAGCATGCCGGGACGGCCGTCATTGAATTTCTCGAGCCGATGGCGCCGAGTGATGACCGCGACGCCTTCCTGTTCGAACTGGAAATGCGGACGGAAACCCGGACACGCAGCCTGGAAGCAGAGTTTGCGCATCAGCACCAAGCACTGCACTCTGACCCTCACATGGAGCTTGCTGCCGAGGCGCGCGCCTAGACGCGCCCGGCCCGCAAGCCCAGGCCAACGGGGAGGTTCGGCCCATGCGTTCCGTGATTTTCAATGCCCTCTTCTGGGGCACGGCGGCGATCTTCGCCCTGGTCTGCTACGGCCTGTCCTTCCTGCCCTGGCGCGCACCGCTGGTCGCCGGCATGATCGGATTTTGCCGGACCGCCCGCGCCCAGCTGAGATGGGTCGCCGGTATTCCAATCGAGGTCCGCGGCACCGTGCCCCGCAACCAGCCCGTGATCATTGCCGGCAAGCATCAATCCTATGCGGATGGTCCGATGATGATGGCGATTACCGGTGATGTGAATTTCGTCATCGGCAATGCGATCGAGAAATTCCCGCTGATCAACCGGATTGTTCGCCGGGCGGGAGCCACCATGGTCAACAGCGTCGGCAATACGACTGCGCCGGGCGCTCTGGAAAACGCCCTCGCCCGCACCCATGGCGAGAACCGCCCGGTTCTGATCTATCCGGAAGGGCGGCTTGCCGCGATCGGAGAAACCATGCGCTACCGCAAGGGCGTCTTCAAGATCTACGAGACCTTGAACCGGCCGGTCGTCCCGGCCTCGACCAATCTCGGCATGCGCTGGAATCAGGATGATTGGCAGAAAACACCCGGCCCGGCAGTTGTGGAGTTTCTCGACCCCATTCCCGCCGGCCTCGAGCGTGCTGAATTCATGTCGCGCCTGCAAACCGCAATCGAAACCAAGACCCGCGAACTCGAAGCAGAAGGCCAAGCCTTCAAGGAGCCCGTCTCATGAGTTTGAAAATCGCATCTAATCTGGTCGGGACGCGGCGTTTCGTGCCGCTGACCGCGGCCAGCTCGCTGGGCACGTTCAATGACAATATGTTCAAGACGGCCCTGCTCGTCCTGATCCAGTTTTTCGACCTCAGCGTGGGTGATCTGCCGCCGGACATTGTGGTGCCGATTGCTGCGACTTGCTTCACGCTTCCGCTTTTCCTGTTTTCTGCCATCGCCGGTCAGCTCGCCGACCGCTATGACCGCGCCAGCATCATGAAGCGCGCCAAGTTTGCCGAGGTCGGGCTGATGATGATCGCCGCGGCGGGGCTGATCCTGAATTCAGGCCCGATCCTGCTGATCACACTGTTCCTGATGGGCACACAATCGGCCTTCTACTCGCCCTCTCGGGTTGCCTCCATGCCGCATTATTTCAAGCCCAACGAGCTGGTTGTCGGCAATGCGGTGTTTGGTGCCTGCTTCTTCCTCTTCTTGCTGCTGGGTCAGCTGGGCGGCACGCTTTTGCCGGACATGGCGAATGGCCGGATCATTCTCGGCGGCGTGCTGATCATCATGGCGCTGTTGGGCTGGGTCTCGATTCTCGCCGCCCCGCCCTCGCCTGCGGCAAATCCGGGACTGAAGATCCGCTGGAATTTCATCTGGGAAACCGGTCGCGTTCTCTGGCAGACCGCGCATCACCCGCGAGTTCTGCGCCCGCTGCTGGCCATTGCCTGGTTCTGGTTGGTGACCGCCGCCCTGACGACGCTGATGCCACGCATTGTCGGAAACATTCTCGGGGAAGGCGCACCGGTCCTGGCGCTGTTCAACGTTCTGTTCGTCATCGGTGCAGCGACCGGATCACTCGTCTGCGGCGCCCTGTCACGCGGCCGCGAAGCGATCATGTTCACCATTATTGGTGGCTTCGCCCTGGCGGTCTTCTCGCTGGACATCGCCTGGCAGCTATCGCGGTGGGAGATTGCAGCCACACCCGTCGGCGCAGTCGAGTTCGCCCGGAATCCGGCGAATTGGCGCCTGCTCGCGGATCTCTTCCTGTCTTCCATTGCCGCGGGCATGTTTATTGTACCCCTGCAAGCCATGGCGCAGCGACGCGCACCGGAGGACATGCGGGCGCGACTGATGGCGGCAGGCAATCTTCTTAATGCGCTGGGTGCCTCGCTTGGCCAGCTCGGATTGATCCTGCTTGGCGTGTTCAGCCTGCCTATAGCGACGGCATTTGTTGTCCTCGCCTTGGGCACAGCTGCCATCGCTCTGGCCAGCTTGCGATATTTACCGGCCGCCAACAGCCAAAGCTGATGGAAAACCGGGGCGGGTCACGCTAACACCCGCCCCATGACCATGATTACCACTACGGCTGAGTTGAGCCGCGCCTGCGATGCGCTGCTGCAATGTGATTATGTCGCTGTCGACACCGAGTTCATGCGTGAAACGGTCTATTGGCCCGC
>JBELMP010000142.1:0-6462 GCA_042095695.1 Maricaulis sp.
GTTTCCGCTTTCCTAACGCCAGTTGTAACTCGCGAGATTACCGGGTGGTAGAATATGCGTCGGGTACGCGCTTGAGCGTGGCGACCCGAAACTGCACCGCCCCGAACTTGCCCCAATTCTCCCTGCAATCGCCCCAATCGCGCCCTCTGGCATCCTTGATCGGCCACCAATGTCGTCATCGGACAGGAAAGGGAGGCAGCACGGCTGAGATGTGACGCCGCCCGGAATTCGGGGAGAGCGCACAATGACACATCCACGCAGCACGAATGGCGGACAGGCCTGGCTCGGCGTAATCATCGCCTTGGCCAGTTTTGCAGCGACCTTGTTTCTCTGGTCCGAAGCCCGCGCGGATGTGACACGGTCCGATCGCGCCACGCCGGCCGGCATGGTACGACTGAGCGATATCAATCAAGGCGCGCTTCTCTTGAAAACGGTCGATGCCGGCCTCTACGTGCCCGCCCCGCTGGTCGCAACGGACATTGCGCTGGACGTCTCCGGTCCGGTAGTTCGGGCGATTGTCACCCAACGCTTCGAAAATCCCTCCGAAGCCTGGGTGGAGGGCACGTATCTTTTTCCTCTGCCCGAGGATTCCGGCGTCGACCGTCTTCGCATGCAGATCGGAGACCGCTTTATCGAGGGCGAGATCCATGAACGCCAGGAGGCGCGCCAAATCTATGAACGGGCGCGTGCGGCCGGGCAGCGTGCCAGCCTTCTCGAACAGGAACGCCCCAACATGTTCACGACTTCGGTCGCGAATATCGGCCCCGGCGAGACGATTATTGTGCAGATTGAGTATCAAGACGTCGCGCGGCTTCGCGATGGCAGTTTTGAGCTCCGCCTCCCCCTCGCAATCACCCCGCGCTACATCCCCGAGGATGTCGGCTTTCTGCTCGCCTCGACGGGCTCCACGCGCCAGTCTTCCGTACCCGATGCCGCCCGGATCACGCCGCCCCTGATGCTGCCGGAAGGCGAACCGGCGGAGGGGCTGCGCCTGCCGGTCACAATCACGGCGGATCTCGATGCCGGCTTCGAGCTGGGACGGATCGCCAGCCGCTATCACGCCACATCTGTGGAGCGACTGGGCGAAGGCCGGGCGCGCATCAGCCTTGCCGACGGACCAATCCCGGCCAATCGGGATTTCGGTCTCACCTGGCGACCTGCTGACGAGACCGTGCCAAGCGCTGCCCTGTTCGTGGAGGAATGGAATGGCGATACTTACATGCTCGCCCAGATCCTGCCGCCGGCGCAGCTCGGTGAGGATACGCCACGGCGTCCGCGCGAAACCATTTTTGTGATCGATAATTCCGGCTCCATGGCCGGCGAGTCCATGCGCCAGGCCCGCCAGGCGCTGATCCATGCCCTCGATCGGCTGGAGCCCGGCGATCGGTTCAATGTCATCCGCTTCGACAATACGATGGAGACGGTCTTTCCCAACGCGGTTGATGCAAGCCGGGACAATGTAAACCGCGCCTTGGCCTTTGCCCGCCAGCTCGATGCTGAGGGCGGCACTGAAATGCTTCCCGCCCTGGTCGAGGCGCTGCGGGACACGACGCCCGGGGATCAGAGTCGGGTCCGTCAGATCGTGTTTCTGACCGATGGCGCCATTGGAAATGAGCAGCAACTCTTCGAAGCCATTGATCTCGGCCTGGGCCGCTCTCGCCTCTTCCCCGTCGGCATCGGCTCGGCGCCGAACACCTATTTCATGAGCCGCGCCGCCCGCATCGGGCGCGGCACCTTCACCCATATCGGCCAGGTCACCGATGTCGCCGAAGAGATGGAACAACTCTTCACCGCGCTGGAACGGCCGGTAATGACCAATCTGGACGCGCTCTTCCCTGACGGGGCGATGAGCGAGATCTGGCCGGCGCCCTTGCCCGATCTTTACTTTGGCGAGCCAGTTGTAATGACCGCCCGCCTCGAAAACCGCGACGGCATGATGATTGTCGAGGGCGAGCTGGCCGGTCGCACCTGGACCCAGGAACTCGACCTCGCCGAGGCAGAAACGGCCAGCGGGATCGCCACATTGTTCGGCCGCAACCGGATCCGCGCACTGGAAGAAACCCGCTTCCAGGGCGCCGCGCCCGCCTCCATTGATGCCGCCGTCCTGCAGACTTCGCTGGACTTCCACCTGGTGTCCCGCCTGACCAGCCTGGTCGCTGTGGATGTCACGCCGGCACGCCCGAGCGATGAGGCGCTGGCCGCTCGCCAAGTGCCGAACATGATCCCCGACGGTTGGGATTTCGAAGCCGTGATGCGCAACCAGCCTTTCCAGCAGGCTGCCCTCGACCCGGCCCTGCTCAATCAATTACAGCCCGGTCAGGATCCGAACGCACCGACCCTGGACGAGAATGGCGTGCCATTGCCTGCCACCGCCACGCCGCGTGAAATGATGATGTGGGCTGGCACATTGATGATGTTGATTGCCCTTATCTGGCTGATTGCCAACCGGGAGCGGAGGTTGTGGTAGCCGCGCCCGGAGAGTGGGTGGCAGCCCCGGAAGCAGACATGCCCCGCCGTCCGAACCCCAAACGGACACTGGGCAGGGCCTGGACGAGCTTGCTCGCCCTCGCCCTTCTGCTGACGGGCGCCGCGCTCTTTGGTCAGGGGATTGTCCTGACCGCCAAAGCCGAGTTCGCACAAGTCCTCCTGGCCCGTGCCTGGGACCGTGCTCAAGAAGGAGAGACCGCGCCGACACCATGGCCCTGGGCCGATACCTGGCCCGTGGCGCGGCTCTCCGTCCCGGCGCTTGGCGCCAATGCCATCGTCCTAGCCGAGGCCGGCGGCGAGGCGCTGGCCTTTGGCCCCGCGCATCTCGCTGTCTCCCCGGCACCGGGCGAAGCCGGGACATCGATTATTGCCGCTCATCGCGATACGCATTTCGCCTTTCTGCGCGATATCGCACCGGGCGACGAGGTCGTCGTCGAACGCGCTGACGGATCTCTGGCCTATTTCCGCGTCACTCATACCGAGATCGTGCATGCGCAGCGATCCGGCATTCAACCCGAGGGCGGCCCCGCCCGCCTGGCCATGGTGACCTGCTGGCCCTTTGGCGCGGTGACGCCCGGCCCGGAGCGCTATGTGGTCTGGGCCGAAGCGCTGGATGCCGATCAGCGTGCCTGAGACAGACTAGTCCGCGCGGCTCAGCCGAACCTGGTTGCGGAAGGCGAATTCATCCTCCGAGCCGAGCGCGCGATCTCTTCACCGGACTGCAATCACCATAATCCTGCCTTCATGGGTTTACGCCGGGGAATAGACCGGGCTAGCGTCCCCCTACGGCGGGGGCCGAACAGGAGGTGGGAGTGGGCAACGCAATTCTCGCGGCCCTGGATCGACCCGTTCGCCGCCGGATTGCCGCTGCGGCCGTCTCGCTCTGTGCAAATATCGGCCTGCTTGCCTTCCTGCTCTTTATCCCACGATCCATCCCTGCCGCACCGGAGGTGACGGCAATCGACATTGTCTTGTTCACCGCCCCCGAGGCAGAGCCGGATCCGGTATCGGAGCCAGACACAGTTCCCGAACCTGATACCGTTGATATTGCCATTGCCCAGACCGCAACCCCATCAGCGGCGGTCGACGGTCTTGCCGCTGCGGAGGACGGTGAGGTTGATGATCCAGCCACCGGCCCCGGCGGCGCGAGCGGTTCGGATATTATCGTCCTGCCGGAATTTCACGGCGAAGCCCTGCCCCTGCCCGCCGGTCGGGGTTCAACGCAAATGGTACTGCGCGAGATTTTCTGCCTGAACTCGTCTGATGCCACGCGCGCAGCGGGCAATTGTCCCGATACGCCGGTGGACGGATCGATTTGGCTGGAAAACGCATCGCCGGAAAATCTGGCCCGGGCGCAGGCCGCATTCAATCTGTCACCCGCACAGATCCGGGCGGTGTTCGGCGAGCGATCACTGCCTCTCCTCAATGATCTCACCGGTCAAGCGGCGACCAGCAACACCCATTCCCAGGCCACCAGCGCCGCCGACAGCATGCGCGACAGCCTGCCCGCCCAGCATCCCGATCCCGCCTTCGGCGATTGACGTTGGCGAGCAAGCAGGCTTCCTATGCCGCATGAACTTCCTCTCCGACACAACAGCACCGGCTCACCCCAAGCTCATCGAAGCGCTGGCTGACGCCAATCGCGGTTTCCAGCCCAGCTATGGCGCCGACGAAATTTCAACCCGGGTGGAGTCACGCCTGAAAGAGATATTCGAGACCGATCTGAAAGTGCTCTTTGCGGTTTCCGGAACGGCGTCCAACGCGCTTGCGCTCTCCGTGCTCTGCCCGGGCCACGGGGCAATTCTCTGCCATGATGAAGCGCATATTCATCGTGATGAGCGCGGCGCGCCCGAATTCTACACCGGCGGTGCCAAGCTGATACCGCTTCACGGCGCGCATGCGAAGATTGACCTGGCGGACCTTGATCGGGTGCTTGGAGAAATTCCTGAGGGCTTTGTCCATACCAGCCCGGCCCGCGTGCTCTCCCTGTCCAACCTGACCGAGAGCGGCACGGCTTACACCCCCGCCGAAGTGGCGGAAAGGGCGCAGCGTATCCAGGACCGCCCCGCCTTTGTGCATATGGATGGCGCACGCTTCTCCAACGCCCTGGTCACCCTCGAATGTTCACCCGCTGAAATGACCTGGCGGGCAGGCGTTGATGCGCTCTGTTTCGGCGCTACCAAGAATGCGGCCATGGGCGCGGAGGCCATCATTCTCTTCCCCAGCGTCATGGACCGTTTCGAAGACCTGCAGGCGCGTCAAAAGCGCGGCGGCCATATGGCACCCAAAATGCGCTACCTGGCGGCACAATTCGACAGCTGGCTCGCGGATGGCCTCTGGCTAGATCTCGCGCGATCGGCCAATAAACAGGCCCGCGCGCTCGCCGACGGCCTCGCCAGAATCAAGGGCATCACCATTCTCCATAACGTTGATGGTAATGAGGTTTTCGCCCAAATCGCAGAAGATGCCGCGGACCGGATGCGCAAAAATGGCGTGCAGTTCTACCAATGGCCCGATGGTTCTGCTCGGTTCGTGACAAGCTGGTGCACACGCGACAGCGAAATCACCGCCGCGCTTGACGCAGCACGATAAAATTCGCCTTTAAAGTGTGGAACAAAACATGTACACTTTTTGCGTGAGTGAGGTTTCCGGAAGCGCAGGAAGACATGATACGCGGCATTCTCTTTCGTCTCGATCGGGTGGGTTTCGACGCTTTTGGTCGGGTCACGCTCAGCGATAGTGACACGCTCGATGCGCTGGATGCGCTCTTCGCTGACGCGGACGCGATTGCCTGCCGCTCCGGTTGCGGCGCCCCGCTCAGTTGCGATACGGCGCTGATCGAAGCCCAGCACCTCATCCGTGTTGGCCCGGTTGCGCTGATCAATAACGCTGATTTCGCGAATATCATTCGCAAGCGCAAAGCTGTAGACGCCCGCGAAGCGGTCATAATTTTCGAGAGTTACCGCGCGCTCTAGACCAGGTTTGAGGCCTTAGCGACCTTAGGAGGCCTCGGCCTTTTCCTCATCCGTTGAGCGACGCCAGGGACCATTATAACGCGGGTCCTGGCGGCGACGCCGGTCCGGTCCGAAGTAAGTCGTGGCCTTCACAAAACGGCGCGGGCGCTCGATAAGCGCTGAAATCCGGTGAAAAAGATCAACGGGTCTGACCGGCTTGGCGAGATACTCATTCACGCCCGCATTGATGGCCTCAAGCACTTTGGATTTATCCGTATGGCCAGTGACCATGATGATCGGCAGATATTTATTGGCACTATCGGACGCTGTGCGAACCAGGCGGGTGAATTCCAGGCCATTCAGATCACCAAGCATGTAGTCGACCAGGGCGAAATCCGGATTGACGTCGCGCATGGTCTCAAAGGCGTCGGCAGCATCGCGCACTTCCACAATCGTGCGCACGCCAAATCCCTGCAGGATAGTCCGCAGGATTGTCGACATGTGCGCATTGTCCTCAACGATCAGGACGCGAATTCGATCAAAACTGCCAGACATCGGGTCAAACTCGGGTTTGGATGATTCATCTCAGCCGTCATTCTGCCCCGGACCTTCTTAACCAAGTCTTGACCCTCACTCATAGCGAATGCGCCCGGCGCTTCCTGTTTGCAGCCGGGCGGCCATTCGCAACCGGCAATCAGGACGAGGCCTGATGATCCCGCGGTCGCAAGAGCGGTAACAGGATGACGGCCAGAAATCCGAGATTGAAGACAGCATTCATTGGCGCTCCGGACAGGGCTGAGCCCGTACTGTCGAGCACAAACCAGCAGAGCGCACCGGCCAGAAGTGCCGTGGATGGCGTGCGGCCCTGGGCGAGCATCAGCATGAATACGCCCCAGCCAGCCATAATCCCGCCCGCGATCGCGGCGAGCAGCAGGCTTCCCGGCTCGATAGCTGCCGGGGCGCCGTCCACCGGCCAAAAGGCGAGGTCGAGAAAGGCAATCAGTACCGAATGCATTGCGGG
>JBELMP010000143.1:0-6381 GCA_042095695.1 Maricaulis sp.
CTAGATTGAGCGTGACATAGCAATAAATGCCCTGACCCTTGATATCATGCGGATAGCCGACCACAGCCGCCTCTGCGACATCGTCGTGCGCGACCAGGGCGCTCTCGATCTCGGCGGTGCCCAGGCGGTGGCCGGAAACATTGAGTACGTCATCAACGCGACCGGTGATCCACCAATAGCCATCAGCGTCGCGCCGCGCGCCGTCGCCGGTGAAATAAAAGCCGGGATAGGTCGAAAAATACGTGTCGATAAAGCGCTGGTGATCGCCGTATACGGTCCGCATCTGGCCGGGCCAGGAGGCGGTGATGATCAGATTGCCTTCCGCTGCACCTTCGGCTGGCAACCGCTGCCCCTCTCCATCCATCAAGGCGGGCTGGATACCAAACATCGGCATGCTCGCGGCGCCGGGTTTGAGATCGGTCGCACCGGGGAAGGGGGTGATCATCATCCCGCCGGTCTCGGTCTGCCACCATGTATCGACGATCGGGCAACGGCCATCGCCAACGACCCGGTGATACCAGGTCCAAGCCTCCGGATTAATGGGCTCGCCGACGCTTCCGAGCAGGCGGAGCGAAGTGCGCGAATGCTTCTTGACCGGTGCATCGCCCTCGCGCATCAACGCGCGGATCGCCGTCGGAGCGGTGTAGAATATATTGACCTGGTGCTTGTCCACGACCTGCCAGCAGCGGTCCGGCCCTGGATAGTTGGGTACCCCCTCGAACATCAGCGTGATCGCCCCGTTCGCCAGCGGTCCGTAGACGATATAGGAATGCCCCGTCACCCAGCCGACATCGGCCGTGCACCAATACACCTCACCGGGTCTGTAATCGAAAACATATTCATGGGTCATCGCAGCCCAGACGAGATAGCCGCCCGTTGTATGCAGGACGCCCTTCGGCTTGCCGGTGGAGCCGGAAGTGTAGAGGATGAATAGCGGATCCTCCGCAGACATTTCCTCCGGGGCGCAGTCTTCGGACTGGGCTGAGACCAGGGTGTCGTAATCAAGATCGCGATCATCGACCCAGCCGACATCCGCCCCGGTTCGCTTGACGACGAGAACTTTGTCGACGCCGCCACAGGTTTCGATCGCCTTGTCGACATTGGCCTTCAGCGGTATCGGCTTGCCACCGCGCACGCCTTCATCGGCGGTGATTACAAAGCGGCTGTCGCAATCGCTGATCCGCCCGGCCAGAGCATCGGGAGAGAATCCGCCAAACACAACTGAGTGGACGGCCCCGATCCTTGTGCATGCGAGCATGGCATAGGCGGCCTCTGGCACCATCGGCATGTAGAGGGTGACCCGGTCGCCCTTGTTCACGCCCATCGCCTTGAGTCCATTGGCGAGGCGGCAGACCTGCCGGTGCAGTTCGCCATAAGTGATGCGGGCATCATCGGCCGGGTCATCGCCTTCCCAGATAATGGCCGTTTCATCGGCCTTGTGCGGCAGGTGGCGGTCAATACAATTGGCGCTCACATTCAGCGTACCGTCGCTGAACCAGCGAATATGAAAATCATCGGCATGCCATGAGACATCGCTGATTTCCTCAAAGGGTTTGATCCAGTCGAGCCGCTGCGCCTGCTCGCGCCAGAACCCGTCCGGATCCGCAAGCGATTGCCGGTAGAGCGCAGCATAGCGGTCCGCATTAACCAGCGCGGTTTCCGCAAAACTCTGCGGCACCGGAAAAATCTCGTTGGGTTCATGATGGCTCATGCTGCACCTCGCCGGCTGCCGGGAAAATCATGCTGCGGACGATAGGCAGGGACGGGCCGGCCTTACAAGGGGGGCTGTTCACTCCCACCACCCGGCGGGTGGAGCACGCCTTCGGCGCGCAGCGTCGTTGCCGGGTCCAGTGTCCGCATGGCGGCATAGTGCGAGAGGAAAACCTCACCCGATAATTCGCTGGTAAAGCCTGACTTGATCAGGAGGTCATTGACGGGACCCTTTACCTCGGAAAGGTGAAGCGTCACACCGGCCTCGCCAAGCCGTTGATTGATCGCTCGCAGGCTCGCGAGCGCGCTGGCATCAATGAAATTCACCGCCGGACACATCAGAACCACATCGCGCATCTCCGCCCGCTCCGCCAGAGCCTGGGAAAGCAGGTCCTCAAGGAAACGGGCATTCGCGAAATACAGCGCACTGTCGACACGGATCGCGAAGACGTGCCGGGACTCAAGGACATCATGCCGATTGGGATTGCGAAAATGATGGGTGCCGGGGACTTGTCCCACCGGTGTCCAGTGGGGGCGCATCGTGCGCTGCAAGATGGCACCGATTGAGACCAGAACGCCCAGCGTCAGCCCGGTTTCAACGCCGAGAAACAGGACGCCAAACAGGGTCAGGAAGGCCGCTGCGCCATCGGCCTTGGAATACCGCCAGGCCTGCCAGGCATCCTTGAAATCGGCCAGTTTCCAGATGGCGACCAGAATGGTTGCAGCGAGGACGGCCTTGGGCAGGTCATGGAAAGCGGGTGTCAGGAACAGGGCCACCAGGAGAATGATAAGGGCGGTCAGCATGCCGGCGATCGGCGTGCGGGCGCCAGCCTGTTCATTGACGACAGAGCGAGCAAAGCCTCCAGTGACAGGGTAGCCGCCGGTCAGTGCCGCCGCGAGATTTGCAGCGCCCAGCCCGGCCAGTTCGCGGTCCGGCTGGACGCTTTCGCGATGCTTGGCGGCGAGGGATTGTCCAACCGAAACGCTTTCCACGAAACCGATCAGCGAGATCAGGGCGGCCGGTGCGACCAGGGCCTGCCAGATCTCCCAGCCCACCTGAGGGAATTGCAGCGGCGGGAAGCCGCGCGGCAGATTGCCGACAATATCGACATTGAAACGCGCTTCCAGCTCGAACATTCCGGTCGCGACAATCGCCAGCGCGACCAGCAGGGCCGGCGATGCGCGCGTCAGGCTATCGGCCCAGCCCGCAGGCATGCCGAGACGGCCCAGGCCGGGTGCCAGAAGGCTGCGTGCCATGATCAGGACGCCAAGGCTGGCGGCGCCGATCGCCGCAGTCACCAGATTGATCTGCGATGCCGAGTTCGCCATGGAGACCAGCAGGGCGGGCAGGGTTTCGCCTGCCGCATCGATGCCAAGAACATGCCGGAGCTGGCTGGCGATGATCAGCAGTGTTGATGCCGTAATGAAGGCATTGATGACCGGTCGGCTCAGAAAGTTGGCGATACCGCCCAGCCGCAAGACCCCGAACAGGGCGAGGAACAGGCCGGACAGCATGGCCAGGGCTGCCGCAGCGGCCATCTGATCCGCGGGATCGCTCAGGCCAAGATTGCCGATCGCGGCTGCCGTCATCAGTGAGACCACCGCGACCGGGCCGACGGCCAGAACCCGGCTCGAGCCGAACAGGGCATAGGCAATCAGCGGTGTCGTCGAGGCGTATAGCCCGGCTTCCGGCGGCAGGCCCGCCAGGAGTGCATAGGCGAGGCTTTGAGGGATGAGCAGGATCGCCGTGATCAGGCTGGCCAGAGCATCATCGGCGAACAGCCGCGGCGAGTACCCGTCCAGCCATTGCAGGCCGGGCAGGATGCGACGCAGGAGAGAGGGGGGCTTAGACAGCATTCAACGGGATTTTCAGATAGCGTTGACCGTTATCATCCGGCTCCGGCATGTGGCCGGCCCGCATATTGACCTGCACTGAAGGCAGGATCAGTGTCGGCATGGACAGGGTGCGGTCCCGCTCGGTGCGCATGTCGACAAAGTCTTCCTCCGGCGTGGTCGCACTGACATGGACATTGCGGGCTTTTTCCTCGCCCACACTGCTCTCCCAGGCAAAATAATCCCGACCTGGTGCCTTGTAGTCGTGACACATGAAGAGGCGTGTCTCGTCCGGCAAGGCATAGATTTTCTGGATGGATTGATAGAGCGTATGCGCGTCTCCGCCAGGGAAGTCACACCGGGCCGTGCCGAAATCCGGCATGAAGAGCGTATCGCCAACAAAGGCGGCATCGCCGATATGATAGACCATGCAAGCAGGCGTGTGACCGGGGGTCCAGATCGCCCTGGCGGTCAGCGCGCCAATCTGGAAGTCCTCATCATCGCTGAAAAGATGATCAAATTGAGCGCCTTCTCGGCTGAATGCCGTGCCGGCATTAAACAGGTCACCGAAGACGTTCTGCACCCGCGTCACATGTTCACCAATCCCGATCTTGCCGCCCAGCTGCTCCTGCAGGTAGGGCGCTGCGGAAAGATGATCGGCATGCACATGGGTTTCCAGGATCCAGGCGATTGAGAGTTCCTGCGACTTGGTAAATGCAATCAGCCGGTCCGCGGAAACAGTCTGGGTGCGCCCGGAGGCCGGGTCATAGTCCAGGACCGAGTCGATGATTGCGGCTTCGCGGCTCTGTGCATCCCAGACGACATAGCTGATTGTATAGGTTTGCGGATCGAAGAAGGCCTTGATCTCCGGTTTTGCCGGCATGGTTGAGCTCCCTGCTAAGCATTGTTCGGATGCATCAATATCATACTTGCATTAATATGCAAATACGCACATATTAGATCCAATGACGGGTTCCAGCTACCCGATTTTTGCAAGAATAGGGAGGCATCCTATGGAAAAGACTGTGAATTGGAGTGTGGACCAGGTCGAGGCCGCGCTTGCATCGGGCGATATTATCCTGATCGATGTGCGTGAGCCGCAGGAATTTCATGCACAACGCATATCCGGTGCTTTGTTGTTCCCCCTGTCGGATTTTGATCCGCGACGTCTGCCGAGCGATGCCAGCCGGCCGATCGTGCTGCATTGCAAGTCAGGCGGCCGCTCGGGCCAGGCCCTGCGCCTTTGCCAGGAGGCGGGGGTTGAGGTCGCAGGTCATATGGAAGGCGGCATTCTCAAATGGGCCGCCGCGGGCAAACCGACCGTGTCGGATCTGGAGGAGAAGTCCGGCATGAGCGTGCCCCAGGCCGTGATGGCGATGGGCTCGACACTGGTCCTCGTATCCATACTTCTTTCGCTTCTGGTCAGTCCTTACTGGCTGGTCCTGGGCGGCGCCGTGAGCGCAATGTTGCTGCAAGCGGCCTTTACCGGGTTTTGCCCGGCGGCACGGTTTTTCCTGGCCCTCGGATTTCGACCTGCCTAGCCCTGTTCGGGTTCGCAATAGGTTGCGTAAAGCGCTTCCATCACGGTTCTGATCTGGTCATCGGCCAGGCCGTAATAAATGGTCTGGCCGTCCCTGCGGGTTGCGACGAGTCCCTTGTTTCGCAAGATCGCCAACTGTTGCGACATGGCCTGGGCGCGCATATCGAGGCTTTCAGCCAGCTCTCCAACGGATCGTTCTTTTTCCATCATCGCACACAGCGCCAGCAAGCGGCTGGGATGGGCGAGGGTCTTCATCAGATCGGCGACATTATCGGCGATCGGCTTCATCTGTGAATATTCCATAGTCACGATCAGAATTCTGTAGCTTCAAATATCTGTATATAAGCCATCTCGTTGAAAACTTGAAGCGCCCACGCGTCTGTATCAACAAGCTGTCACGGGGTATTGTGTTATCGCGCTAACACGCTATATCGGCACTCAACGATATCGCATGAGGCGGATATGACTGATTTCAATGGCCTGGGAAAGGCGTTGCTCAGCGTCGAGACGGAGGAGGAAATGCAACGTTTTCTCACCGATCTGTTGACGCCGGGCGAGATCAAGACACTTGCTGAGCGCTGGCGCGTGGCGGGCCTGCTTAATGAAGGCGGTCGCTCCTATCGCGAAATCAGCGACATGACTGGCGCGAGCACGACGACCGTGACCCGCGTTTCGCGTTTTTTGAGCCAGGAGGCCCATCAGGGCTACCGGCTTGTTCTGGATCGCCTGAAAGGATCTCAATCGTGACCCGTTTGCGTCTCGCAGTACAAAGCAAGGGCCGCCTCGCGGAGGGTGGTATGGACCTGCTCCGGAAGTGTGGCCTGCAATTCGCTTATGGCCGTGACAAGCTGCATCAACGGGCGGAGAACATGCCGGTCGATCTGATGCTGGTCCGCGATGATGATATTCCCAATTTCGTGGCCTCTGGTGCCTGTGACTACGGCATTGTCGGCGAGAATGTTCTGCTTGAGGAGCAGAAGTCTGATCGCCGGGGCCGGGAGCTCGAAATTGCCCTGCGGCTTGGTTTTGCCAAATGCAGGCTGAAGCTCGCGGCGCCGAAGGGTGGCGATATCAGCCGGATCGAGGATATTGACGGCAAGGCGGTCGCCACATCCTATCCGGTGATCACGGACAATTTCCTGAAAGCACGGGGTATTTCGGCGGAAATCGTTGAAATGCACGGATCGGTCGAGGTCGCACCGCGTCTCAATATCGCGGATGCGATCTGCGACCTTGTCTCTTCGGGTGCAACACTGGAGGCCAACGGTCTCGCGGCTTTTGAAACTGTCCTTAACAGC
>JBELMP010000144.1:0-6301 GCA_042095695.1 Maricaulis sp.
AACGGGTCAAACAGGTTCAGGACTATTTCGATGCCCGCCAGGCCGCGGCAGAACTGAGCCATGATAGCAGCCTGTCCGCACCGGCCTACCGTGCGCTGGAGCCTGACCAGCTTTATTTCGCGGAGGGCGACTGGGCTGTAGCCCTGGAGGGCCGTGTCGTCCGGCAGTTTACCGCCTTCCAGGAGCCGGGGCCCAATACGATTGATGCCGGCGGCAAGCAGGGCCGGATCTTTGCTGCCGAGCGGACGGCCTCGAATACGAATGTCTTTGATGCAGCGGCCTCCCATATCAAAGCACTGCAGTCCTCCGGCAAGCGGGTGATGCTCGCGGCGTGGAGCGGTGGCGCCAGCGAGCGGATGAGTGGGGTGTTGGCCGATCACGGTCTGCACGGCATCCGGCTTGTCGATAGCTGGATGGACTGGGCAGGACTGGACAAGGCCCTTATCGGCCGCGCGGTTTTGCCGATCGAGCGGGGTTTTGAAACTGCGGATCTGGCGGTGATCTCCGAGCAGGACATTCTCGGTGATCGCTTGGCGCGACCGCGCAAACGGCGCAAGTCCGCCGATATAATCGTTGAGGCTGGATCCCTGTCGCCGGGTGATCTGGTGATCCATGCCGATCACGGCCTGTCCCGCTTTCTGGGCTTGAAGACCGTGCCGGTAGCGGACGCGCCGCATGACTGTATCGAGCTGGAATATTCCGGCGGATCGAAACTCTTTTTGCCGGTGGAAAATATCGAGCTCCTCTCGCGCTATGGCGCGGATGGCGAGACGGCTCAGCTGGACAAGCTCGGCGGTGTGGCCTGGCAGGCACGCAAGGCCAAGGCCAAGAAACGCCTGCGTGATATGGCTGATGAACTCATCAAGATCGCGGCGAAGCGGCTGTCCAAACAGGCTCCGGCGATTGAGAGCAGTGGCGGGCTCTATGACGAGTTCTGTGCGTCATTCCACTATGCCGAGACCGATGACCAGCTCAATGCGCTGGAAGACGTTATGGGTGATCTCGCCAAGGGACGCCCGATGGACCGGCTGATTTGTGGCGATGTCGGCTTTGGCAAGACCGAGGTAGCACTGCGCGCCGCCTTCGTTGTTGCGCTTTCCGGCCAGCAAGTGGCCGTCGTTGCGCCCACGACCCTGCTCGCGCGTCAGCACTATAAGACCTTCAAGGAGCGTTTCCGGGGCTGGCCGGTGCAGGTTCGACATTTGTCACGCCTTGTCGGGGCCAAGGAAGCCAAGGAGACCCGGACCGGCCTGAGCGAAGGCAAGGTCGAGATTGTTATCGGAACGCACGCCCTGCTCGCCAAGTCTGTGAAGTTCCAGGACCTTGGCCTGCTGATCGTTGATGAGGAACAGAATTTCGGGGTCAAGCACAAGGAGGCGCTCAAGGCCTTGCGCGCCGATGTTCATGTTCTTACCCTGACTGCGACTCCGATCCCGCGGACCCTGCAACTGGCCCTGACCGGTATTCGTGATCTGTCCATCATCGCCACGCCGCCGGTCGATCGGCTGGCGGTCCGCACTTATGTAACCCCCTTCGATGCGGTAAGCCTGCGCGAGGCGCTGTTGCGGGAGAAATATCGCGGCGGACAGGCATTCTTCGTGGTGCCGCGTATCTCCGACCTCGACGGTATTGCCAGCTTCATGCGTGAATCCGTGCCCGAAGTCAGCTTCGTGATAGCCCATGGCCAGATGGCTGCAGGGGCGCTGGAAGACATCATGTCTGCCTTCTATGAGGGCCGTTATGATGTCCTGCTCTCCACAACGATTATCGAATCCGGAATCGATATCCCAACTGCCAATACGCTGATTATTCATCGTGCTGACCGGTTTGGCCTGGCACAGCTCTACCAGTTGCGTGGCCGCGTCGGCCGTTCAAAGACAAGGGCCTACGCCTATCTCACCAAGCCAGCGCAGCAGAAAATCACCGATGGCGCCGAAAAACGGCTGAAAGTCCTGCAATCGCTGGACTCTCTGGGAGCCGGTTTCACGCTCGCATCGCATGACCTGGATTTGCGTGGTGGCGGTAATCTTCTCGGCGAGGAACAGTCCGGGCATATCAAGGATGTCGGTGTGGAGCTTTATCAGTCCATGCTCGAGGAGGCCGTGGCCTCGCTGCGCGGCGAGACTGATGCAGATGAGGGTGAGGGCGAGTGGTCACCTCAAATCAATGCAGGTGCAACTGTATTGATTCCAGATTATTACGTACCAGACCTTGATGTAAGACTTCAGCTGTACCGGCGTTTGTCGAGCCTCGAATCCAAGGCCGAGCGGGAGGGTTTTGCCGCGGAAATGATCGACCGTTTCGGCCCGTTGCCCGACGAGGTCGAGACCCTGATGCGCGTCGTCGCCGTGAAGATGCTGTGCAAGAAGGCCGGGGTGGAGAAAGTCGATGCCGGGCCCAAGGGCGCCGTCATTCATTTCCGCAAGGACCGTTTTATCGATCCGCCGGCATTGATCGCGCATATCTCCAAATATCCCGCGCTGTTCAAGGCCCGCCCGGATCACAAGCTGGTGCTGCGTGCCCAATGGGACGCGCCGGAAGACCGCTTGCGTGCGGTGGAAAAGGCAATGGCGCCCCTGGCGGATATCGCCGTGCGTGCACGCGCTCCAGAGACAGCAGAGGCCTAGGCCTGCTGGGCGAAGGGGCTGCGGGTCTGCAATGCCCGCACGGCCCGTTCGATCAGCGCTTCTGCCGTCTCGGCAGGGCGGGGCATGACCGTTTGCGTGCGCACCGATAGGCGGAAGGGCTGCAGCGGGTCCTCGCTTTCAAAGGCCGTACATTCAGCAATCGCGCTCACGCGCGCTGCAACACAGTCCACGCCTTCCGCTTCTGTAAACGGAAGGAGGGCAAGGAAGGTCGATCCATTCAGCCGGGCCGCAGCATCCTCAGCGCGCAGCAGGTGCCGCAGCATTGCTGCGAATTGCCGCCGCGCCTTTTCCCCGGATGTATCATCAGGGCGCTCCAGGCCATCGGGAAGATCGGCCTCGAGGGCGAGCAGGGCAAAGCTGACACCGCTGGTCTCGGCAGAATTCAGCAAATCCTGGATGTGCGAGGTGATGAAACCGGAATGGAAGAGCCCGGTATCAATTTCCAATGTCCGGGGTTCCCGGCAGGCCTCAAGCTGGGCTTTGGCATCCCGGCGGCGACGACGTTCCCCGGCCAGGGCCAGAATGCGTTCGCGCATATCCACATCACTGGTGTTTGCGGTCAGAATGTCAGAGACACCGCGCGCAAAGGCTTCTTCGGCCGCCTCGATATCATCATCCTCGGCCAGGAGCAGAACCGGCGTGTGATAAAGGCGCGCATTGCGACGCATGGCCGAGCTGATGGTGAAGGCGGTGTCGCGCTTGCCCGTGGCGTTGAGGACCACGGCATCAAAAGCACGTTCATGCAGATAGTCGAAAGCCGAATAGGAGGAAAACGCCGCCACAACTTCGGCATCGATTTCTTCCATTGTATGCATGAGTGACATGAAGCGCGGCGACGCATCGCCGACATAGAGAACTTGTGCGGGCGAGGTCAGCCGCTCCACCTGCGTCAGCCGGTCACCGTAGAGTGCCGTCACGCCAGTGCGGTGCGTCGCAATCTTTTCCATACAGAACAGCCGGTATAGCGCACGCAGGCGCGCGGCGATCTGGGCGGGAAGTGCCGGCTCGGGAATCCATGCATCAATCCGGGAATCTTCGCGCAGAACGGCCGGGCCAATCAGCAGGACCGGGCGGTCTCCGGGGGCAAATCTCTGCAGATCCGCCAGGGCGCTGCCCAGCTCTTCCTCGGACGACGCAAAGACCAGGCTGGCGGCGAAACTGCGCGTCTTCATCGCTGGCGGTGAATCGGCACGCACGATGCGGCCGCGAAGCGCAAGCCGTCCCAAGGGCTCGACAAAACCCGTCACGCGATCATTTTGACCGTGAATAAGGACGTCTAATTCGCGTCCCATTATTCCCCCTGGCGCCCTCATGGACACATTCCTGTTTCTTGAGTTTGTCACAAATGTCACGATTTCGAAACTGTCGATTCGCGGATTGGAAGAGATGAAACCCCAAGGACCTCTAAAAGGCGTTAAAGTCGTCGAATTTGTTGGATTAGGACCTGCACCTTTTTGCGGCATGATGCTCTCGGATATGGGGGCGGACATTATCCGGATTGACCGGCCCGGCGCCGGGAGCCTGGGCGCGGCCGACGTATTGGCCCGAGGGCGTCGCAGTCTTGCCCTGGACCTCAAGGATGAGGGCGATCAGGCGATAGCCCGCGATCTGATCGGCAAGGCAGATATTCTGCTTGAAGGATATCGGCCTGGTGTCATGGAGCGGCTCGGCTTTGGTCCGGACATCGCGCTGGCGCTCAATCCCAGGCTTGTTTACGGCCGCATGACGGGGTGGGGACAGTACGGGCCACTGGCTCACGCTGCCGGGCATGATCTCAACTACATCGCCCTGAGCGGCGCGCTGGGCGCGATCGGCACGGCGCAGGCGCCGGTTCCGCCGCTCAATCTGGTCGGAGATTTCGGGGGCGGCGCGATGTATCTCGCTTTCGGCGTTCTGGCAGCTCTGCATCATGCGACAGCGAGCGGCGAGGGGCAGGTCGTCGATGCGGCGATTGTTGATGGCGCTGTGTCACTGATGGCATCGCAATACCAGTTGCGGGCGCTCGGGATCTGGAACACGCAACGTGAATCCAATCTTCTCGATGGCGGCGCCCATTTTTACCGGACCTATGAGTGTGCCGATGGAGAATTCATTTCCATCGGTCCGATCGAGCCGGAATTCTATGCGCTTCTGTGTGAAAAGCTCGGGATTGATGCAGAAGCCTGGCCGGCGGACTGGTCGGGGGGGAATTGGGCTGAGGCGCGACCGGTCTTCGAGGCGCTGTTCAAGTCTCGGCCGCGTGCTGACTGGTGCGAGCTGCTTGAGGGCAGCGATGCCTGTTTTGCGCCGGTCCTGACCTATGAAGAGGCGGCAGAGCACCCCCACATGGTTGAGCGAAAGAGCTTTGTCGAAGTCGATGGCGTACGACAGCCGGCGCCGGCACCGCGGTTTTCCAGGACGCCAGGCGCGATCCAGGGTGCGGCACAGCCGCCGGTGGAAGATCGCGGAGCGCTATTGGAGAGTTGGGGGATATCGCGTGACCGGACCGGGTGATCAGTCGCCGAGCGTCTTCTCGGTCAGCGCACCGGCCTGGTGCAGCGTCTCCAGCTGGCTTGTTGCGATACGGGCATAGGCAAGGTCGCAATCCTTCACGCTGGCCTGACTGACTTCGGTGTCGGTAAAGCGGGCATAGCGGCAATTGGCCTGATCAAGCTGAACCGGAAGTCGGCGTGTTCCGCCCAGTTGCAGCGCTTCCAGCTTTGCGCCGCGCAGATCCGCGTGGGAAAGCTTGGCACGTCTAAGGTCCGCGCCGCGCAAATCAGCACCGCGCAAATCGCATCCGCGCAGGTCTGCGTCAGACAGGCGCGCGCCCTGAAGCGCGATATTGCGCATGTCCAGCCCGGCGAAATTTGCCCCCTGGGCGGGCATGGCGGTCAACTCCCGGTCCGCGAGACTGCCGGCTTCGCGAAGATCCATCCCGTTGAAACTGGCCGGTGCACCGTCCTTGCCGCCACTGCGGCAGAGGCGTTCATGATCGCGCAGCTTTGAGCTGAGCGGGCGCGGATCATCATCCGGCTCAATCGTGATGCCATCATCGGTCAGGTCAGGTCGATCGCCCTTTAACAATCCATTGGTAATCGCGGCTTCAAGGCGCAGGTCGCGCTCGATCGCACCGCGCAGATCCGCATCGCTGAGGTCCGCGCCCGACAAATCTGTCCCGGTCAGGATTGCTCCTTGCAGGACAGCATTCTTCAGCTTGGCGCGCATCAGGCGGGACTGGTTGAAATTGGCGTCGGAGAAATCGGCGTTGTCAGCTTCGACACCCGAGAGGCGTGCATAGCTGAAATTGACCCCGCCGAATTGCGCACCATCAAGCCGCGTCGTCTTGATCTGGCTTCCTGTTTGACCCGAGCCGATCGAAGGCAGGCGCGCCAATTCGCGGAAATCAGCATTCTGGCACTGTGATGCGGACAGATCGGCACCGCTCATATCGCAACCGCGCAAGTCCGCGCCGTCCAGCGTGGCACCGATGAGCTTGGCGTCCGCGAGGCAGGCGCCAGAGAGATCCGCATTTGTCAAATTCGTGCCTGACAAGTCGCAGCCCGTCAGATCGGCGTCCTTGAAACTGGCTTCGCGCAAATCGCGGTTCGCAAAGGAGAGGCCATTCAGGCTTTGCCCGTCAAAATTCGCACGAAAGCCACCCCGGCCGGACA
>JBELMP010000145.1:0-6267 GCA_042095695.1 Maricaulis sp.
TGTTCTTCTCCAACAAGGGCATGGTCTACAAGACCAAGACCTGGCGCCTGCCGCTGGGGGCGCCCAATACCAAGGGCAAGGCGCTGGTCAATCTCCTGCCGCTGGATCAGGGGGAGACCATCACCTCCATCATGGCCCTGCCGGAGGATGAAACGACCTGGGCGGATCTCAATGTGATGTTTGCCACCAAGTCCGGCACGGTGCGGCGCAACAAGCTGTCTGACTTCGTGCAGGTCAATCGCAATGGCAAGATAGCGATGAAGCTGGAAGGCGAAGAAGAGCGGATTGTCGATGTACGCCTGTGCACGGAAGAGGACGATGTCTTCCTGGTTTCCGATCGCGGCCGCGCGATCCGTTTCCCGGTCACCGATGTCCGCGTCTTTGCCGGACGCAACTCTGTCGGCGTCCGCGGTATTCGCATGGCCGAAGGTGACACGATGATCTCCATGGCCATTCTGCGCCATGTCGACGTTACCCCGGCTGAGGCGCGCGCCTACACCAAACACGCCACCGCCATGCGCCGGGCGCTCGGTGACGAGGAGATCGAGCCGGCTCCGGCCGAACCGGTGGAGGAGGGCGAAGAAGCGCCGCTGAGCCCGGAGCGCATCGCTGAACTGGGTGCGGCGGAGCAATTCCTGCTGACTGTCGGTGCCGACGGCATGGGCAAGCGGTCCTCCGCCTATGACTACCGGGTCATGGGCAGGGGCAATCAGGGTGTCGCCGCCCAGGACCTTTCACGTGGCGCCATGCTGGCGGCCAGCTTCCCGGTTGAGGATGCAGACCAGATCATGGCGGTGACCGATGGCGGCCAGTTGATCCGCTTCCCGGTGGAGGGTGTTCGCATTGCCGGACGCTCGACACGCGGCGTTCGCCTTATTCGTCTCAATGGCGATGAGCAGGTCGTTGCCGTGGTGCGCATCGAGGATGCGGGCGATGAAGACGAAGGCGGTGAGGGCATTGACGGCGGCGATACGCCGGAAATCCCTGAGGGTGGCAATCATGAGGGCGATGCAGCCGGTGGCGGTCAGGAATGATCGGGCCCGCGCGAGATTTATTGGCCGCCGGGACCTAGTTTCGGGAGAAATTTCCTGATTTTTCAGCCGCAAACATTTCAAGGAATGGACAAACCGGCTATCTGGTTGGGCCATGCTGATAGTGGCTGGCTGGCCGGCCCGTCACCGGGAGACCTGAGATGATACGTACTGCCTTGTATCCGGGAACCTTTGACCCGCTGACCAATGGCCATGCCGATATTATCGGCCGGGCGGCGAAGCTGGCTGACAAGCTGGTTATCGGGGTGGCGATCAATGAGGCGAAGAAACCGCTCTTCAGCCTCGATGAGCGCGTTGCCATGGTGGAAGCGGAAACAGCGCAATTGAGCACCCAGGTTGAAATCGAAGTCCGACCCTTTGACGGGCTGTTGATGCATTTTGCCGAGGAAGTCGGCGCACAATCCATTGTTCGCGGGCTTCGCGCGGTCTCGGATTTCGAGTACGAATTCCAGATGGTCGCAATGAACCAGCGACTGAATGATGAAATCGAGACGGTCTTTCTCATGGCTGACCCGCGGCACCAGGCAATAGCCTCGCGTCTGGTCAAGGAGATTGCTCGTCTTGGCGGTGATGTTTCGGCCTTCGTATCCCCTGCGATCGAAGCCCGCTTGAAGGAGCGTTTCGCGTGATCATGCGTTTGTCCCTGTCTATTACCCTTGGCCTGGCGCTCGCCACGGCTGCCTGTGCCCGCGATGTGGAGAGCGATTCAGCGATTGCCGAGGATCCGGCGATCAGCCAGATCGCCCAGTCTGTCGAACCGGAAGGCGGTCCTGCCTATGATTTCCCGGAGGATGCCTGGCGCGATCTTGATCCGGAAAACACGCTCTATATCGACACGCCGCACGGTCTGGTGATTGTCGAGCTGGCGCCGGAATTCGCGCCGAACCATGTCGATCGTATGAAAACGCTGGCACGCCAGCGCTTTTATGATTTCCTGATCTGGCACCGCGTGATTGATGGCTTCATGGCCCAGGGTGGCGGTTCCCGCGCCAACCCGAACCATGGCACGGATCTGCCCAATCTGGAGGCGGAATTCATGACCCAACGCGGTCCGGACATCATTGTCAGCGAGCTGCAAGAGCGTGTGGTCAATGCGCAGCAGGCACCGCAAATGGCCCAGGCTGGTTTTTACAACGGTTTTCATGCCGGCACGCAGCCGATCGCCCAGGCTATGATTACCGCGACCGGTCAGGTGAATTCCTGGCTGCTGCACTGCCAGGGCGCGGCGGCCATGGCGCGTACCAGTGACCCCAATTCCGCAGGCAGCCAATTCTACATCACGCGTGGCAGCCCGGACCATCTCAACGCCTTCTACACGGTGTGGGGCCGGGTCCGTCACGGCCAGGATGCGGTGAATGCGCTGGCCGTCGGCACGCATTTCCAGGACCCAGGCTTTACCCCCGATGTCATCCGCTCAATGCGGGTTGAGGCAGACCTGCCGGAAGACGAACGGACGGATGTCCAGGTCGTCGACACCAATCATGCGGCCTTTGCCGCCTATCTCGACACACTTCGCAGCCCGTCTGGTGATCTGCCGGATATCTGCGAGATCGATGTTCCTACCCGCGTACAGAACTAAGAGACAAACATGGCTGAAGAAAAAATCGTATTCACCCTTGATGGCGGTGATGTTGTCATCGGGCTGCGCCCGGATCTGGCACCGAAACATGTCGAGCAGATCACCAAGCTGGTCAAAGACGGCTTTTATGACGGCCTGACCTTCCACCGTGTCATCGACGGATTTGTCGCGCAGGGCGGTTGCCCGAACGGCAATGGCATGGGCGGCTCCGGCACGCATATCCCTGCCGAGTTCAATGCCGAGCCGCATGTTCGCGGCACCATGTCCATGGCCCGTGCTGCGGACCCGGACAGCGCCTCCAGCCAATTCTTCATCTGTCTGGATGAAGTGCCCTATCTCAATAATCAGTACACGGTCTGGGGCCAGGTCGAATCCGGCATGGAGCATGTTGACGCCCTGCCCAAGGGCGAGCCGCCGCGCGAACCCGGCAAGATCGTCAAGGCTGTTGTCGTCGAGGCTTAGGCCCGGCTTGCGGCCGCAAGCCGAACGCATCGGGAAGGGCGGTCTTCGGATCGCCCTTTCTTTTTATGCGGCGGGGCGGGCGTGATCAGCAGCGCGTGAGGCTGGTCCACCGTGAGACATTGTTCTATGTCCCGCAGCCATGAAAGTCAGTGATTTCGATTTCGACCTGCCGGAAGCGCGCATTGCCTTGCGGCCTGCCCGGCCGCGCGACGCTGCGCGCCTGCTGCATGTTCCGGCCTCCGGCGCGCTGGCGGACAAGGGTGTGCTGGACCTGCCCGACCTGCTCCAGCCCGGCGATGTGATGGTGTTCAATGACACCAAGGTTATCCCTGCCGCCTTGACCGGAATTCGCCCCGCGCGCGCCGAAGGCGGAGGCGGGGATGTGGCTGTGGAGATCAATCTTCACAAGCGCGAGGCGCCGAATATCTGGCGCGCCTTCCTGCGACCGGCAAAGCGTATCCGGATTGGCGATGAAGTCCGGATAAATGACCGGCTCATTGCGACAGTCAGTCGTAAATCTGACGGCGGAGATACGTCTCTGACCTTCACATATTCGCATGCCGAACTGGATGCGGAGATCGCGGCTGCCGGTGCGCCGCCCCTGCCGCCCTATATCGCCCGCAAGCGTGGAGTCGATGCTCACGATGTGGAGGATTATCAGACCCTTTATGCGCGCGAGGAAGGCTCGGTCGCGGCGCCGACCGCCGGTCTTCACTTTACCGAACGCCTGCTTGGCGCCCTCGATGCGCGCGGGGTCGAGCGTGTGCATGTGACCTTGCATGTCGGGGCGGGGACATTTCTGCCCGTCAAGTCGGAAGACACGCAAGATCATGAAATGCATTCAGAATGTTGCGAGATCAGTGCGCAGGCCGCAGACCGTATCAATGCCGCCAAGGCACAGGGACGCCGTGTGATCGCCGTTGGCACGACAGCCCTGCGCACGCTGGAGAGCCTGGCCGACGGGCCGGGGCGGGTGCGCGCGGACAGTTGGGATACGGATATCTTTATCACCCCGGGCTATCGCTTTGCCGTGGCTGACGGGCTGCTGACGAATTTCCATCTGCCCAAATCAACCCTGTTCATGCTGGTCAGCGCCATGTCGGGACTGGATCGGATGCAGGCCGCCTATGCCCATGCAATCAAAGAGGAGTATCGGTTTTACTCCTATGGTGATGCCTGCCTGCTGGAGTGCGTGTGATGAGTGCATTTCCGTATAAGATTCACGCTGTTGACGGGAAGGCTCGCTGCGGCACCTTGACCACAAGCCGGGGCGAGATCCAGACGCCTGCCTTCATGCCGGTGGGAACGGCGGGCACGGTAAAAGCCCTTTATATGGATCAGGTTAGCGCGACCGGAGCGGATATTATCCTGGGCAATACCTATCATCTTATGCTCCGGCCGGGCGCCGAACGGGTCAAGTCACTGGGCGGGCTGCATAAATTCTCCAACTGGAAAGGCCCTATCCTGACCGATAGCGGCGGATTCCAGGTCTGGTCACTCTCCAAACTGCGCAAGATGAGCGAGGAGGGTGTCACCTTCCGCTCCCATATTGACGGGTCGGAACATAGGCTTACGCCGGAACGCTCGATCGAGATCCAGGCCGATCTTCTGGGGGCCGACATCTCCATGCAGCTCGATGAGTGCACGCCCTTTGGCTGCCCCAAGCAAGAGGCCCTTGATTCCATGGAGCTTTCCCTGCGCTGGGGGAGGCGTTCCAAGGCCGCTTTTGGCCAGCGGGAGGACCAGGCCCTGTTCGGCATTGTGCAGGGATCGGTCTTCGAAGACCTGCGCCGGCAAAGTGCGGAATCGTCCCTGGAGATCGGCTATGACGGCTATGCAATCGGCGGTCTGGCGGTCGGCGAAGGTTTTGAAATCATGTGCGAAGTCCTGGATTTCACGACGCCGCACCTGCCTGCGGAGCGACCGCGTTACCTGATGGGCGTGGGCAAGCCGATCGACCTTGTCGAGGCGGTGGCCCGCGGTGTCGATATGTTCGATTGCGTTCTGCCCACTCGGTCCGGCCGGCATGGCCAGGCCTGGTCAGACTGGGGCCCGATCAATATCAAGCGCGCTGAATTCATTGATGATGACAGCCCGCTCAATGCGGATCTCGATTGTCCTGCCAGCCGAGATTACTCCAAAGCCTATCTCAATCATCTGTTCCGGTCCGGGGAATATCTCTCGGCCATGCTGCTAAGCTGGCATAATATCGCCTATTTTCAGGATCTGACCCGACGCATGCGCAGCGCCATCAAGGCGGGTGAGTTCGACGCTTTCCGCGCCCAGTTCAATGCGCGCTGGCAAGCCGGGCAGGCGGAGGCCGCAGCACGGTCCCAGGGTGCGTCCAGCTAGTCCTGTTCCGGCTCTTCCGGGACCAGGCCATAGGCTCTGAACGCCGTTCGCATATAGGTCGAGGGACAGCCGAAACCATCATATAAACCGCGGAGATAGGCCCGGCGACGCTGGGCGAAATCGCGCTGTTGTTCGGCTTCGCGTTCGATCCGGCTGGCACCGCCGATAAAGCGCACCACAGGTCTCACCGGGTTCAATCCGACAATGGTAGAGCGATAAAGACTGCGCGCGCCATCTGCGGCAAGATCCGGCGTGCGCGAGACCGCATGCGTACTATGTTCCCACCAGCCGTTCAGCTCCGGATTCTCCTCCGCCGCGATCCGTCTTTCCTCTTCAATATCAGGGCCCAGGATCACGGTCAGGCGGGCAATATCCCGCGACACGGTCGAGCAGCGGCGGCGTGATCCGTCACCGCCATAGGGCGTCGGAACCGTCTCATCGCCTTCATCGACCATAACCACGCCCGGGCGCTCACGCGGTAGTCCGACAGCATCATTGACCGCTGTCCGGGTTTCCGACCCCGCAGCGGCCCGTGTCGACGAGCATGCGCCTGCGGCTAAAGCCAAAATAACGCAGGTAAAAATTAGAATACTTCCCCTCATGTCAGCCATAATACCGATGATTGTGACGAAATCTCATCAAAAATGCTGAAATCTATGCGTAAGACCCGATTGACCACACGGAATCTCGCGTATAGGTTCCGCGCTCCCTTGAACGGGGAGCCGATAGCTCAGCTGGTAGAGCATCTGACTTTTAATCAGACGGTCCAGGGTTCGAATCCCTGTCGGCTCACCAATTTCCTCAATAATCCAGAGTGATAGA
>JBELMP010000146.1:0-6217 GCA_042095695.1 Maricaulis sp.
GTGCACAAGGCTGGACGCGATCGGATCCGGAATTTGCCCTCACTCTTGAGGCCGATATTCTCCTCACCAGTTTTTTCACGGATGGTTTTGATGGTCGGCTAAGCCGGGCGCAGCGGCATTCTGCCTATAATCGCCTCTTATCGACCGGCCACCGGGTCGATATCCCCTCTGGCCTGTGGCCCTGCGCCGGGCCCGGCCTTATCGACGCGGCTGAGCAGATCGCCGATGCCATTGACGCCTGGGAGGCGCGGCCATGACCCGGCTATTGCTACCCGCCTTGATGGCATTATGCCTGATCGCGTTCTTGCTGGCGCTTTTTGCGGGCGATGGTCGTTTGGGGCTGCAGCACCTTTTCGCTTTCGGGCAGGAGACGACCTCGCTACCGGTCTTGATCCTGCAGGAATTGCGCATGCCAAGAGCCCTGCTTGGTCTGCTCATCGGGGCCGGACTGGGAGCAAGCGGTGCGGTCCTTCAGGGCTATTTCAGGAATCCCCTGGCCGACCCGGGCGTTATCGGCATCTCGTCCAGTTCCGGCCTTGGCGCAGTGATAGCGCTTTATTTTGGCCTCGGGAGCCTCTCGGTTTTCGCTGTGCCGCTGGCGGCAATCGCCGGCGCACTCGCCGGCGTCGTCTTGCTCCTATTTCTCGCCGGGCCACGCGCCAGCGCGACGACATTGATCCTCGCAGGGGTGGCAGTGAGCGCTGCAGCATCGGCTTTGACAGCCCTGTTGATGAATCTCTCCCCCAATCCATGGGCGCTGGCCGAGATCGCCTACTGGCTTATGGGATCGCTGAATGATGCGAGCTGGTCCGAGGCCCGTTTCGCAACGCCGTTGATCCTGGCCGGCCTTCTCCTGCTGGCGATGACGGGACGTGCCCTGGATGCGCTGAGCCTTGGCGAAGAGACCGCGCTCAGACTGGGCATCAGCGCCGCGCGCATACGCCTTTTGGTCATTTTCGGAACAGGGATGGCTGTCGGCGCGGGCGTTGCCGTGGCCGGCGCTATCGGATTTGTCGGTCTTGTCGTGCCGCATCTTTTACGGGGACTGGTAGGCGCAAGACCCGGCGCGCTCATCCTGCCCTCGGCGCTCGGCGGCGCTGCTCTCCTGAGCCTCGCGGACACCGCAACGCGCCTGATATCCGGGCCGGGAATGCCGCTCTATCTCGGTGTTCTAACGGCTTTGCTGGGCATTCCCTTCTTCTTCTGGCTCATCCACACCATGCAAAGGCAAGTCCCATGACCCGGATCCGATTTGAAGCCCTGACGGTGCACCTGGATGCCAAACCCGTCCTGAAGGATGTATCCGGTGTGCTGTGTGCAGGAAGCGTTGTTGCCATTGTCGGTCCCAATGGCGCAGGCAAGTCAACACTGCTGCGGGCCTGCGCGGGATTGCTGCCGCTTCACTCAGGGACGGTCCTTGCGGACGGGGAGGCGGTGGCCGAAATGCCATCACTGCAGCGCGCGCGCAAGATCGGCTATCTAGCCCCAGATGGTCGGGCCGCCTGGCCGATGTCCGTGTCGCAGATCGTCGCGCTGGGGCGATTGCCTCATCTCAAACCCTTGAGCAGGCTTACCGCAGCCGATCATGACGCTGTTGAAACGGCGATGGAGCGGGCGGGCATTCTGGCCTTTGCGGAACGTCGTTTTGATACTTTGTCATCAGGCGAGAAGGCGCGCGTTCTGCTCGCTCGGGCGCTGGCGGGACAGGCAGATATTCTCTTGCTGGACGAACCAACCGCTGCCCTCGATCCAAAGCATCAGCTGGCGGTTCTCGATCTCGTCCGGGCGGAAGCAAAACGAGGCGCGCTTGTTGTCCTGTCCATCCATGCGCTCGAGCTGGCAGCGTCCTATGCCGATCGGGTGATTGTGCTCAATGAGGGCCGAATTCACGCCGATGACAGACCGGAGCAGGCGTTAAGTCAGGATGTGATCCGCGCAGTATTCGGCGTCCAGGCGCCTGGCGGAATTGCGCCAACACCGCTGGTCTTAAGTCCATCAGACTAGAGGTCGCGAACCAGCCATCGTTCGGCATCCGCTTCGCTTTGAAAGATTTGGACATCCATCACCGAGTCCTGCAAACCCTGATACACTGGGCGCGATTCCGGTGGCGCGTAATCGGAAAGGATGAATGCAATTCTGCTGTCTTCCGGGACCGATGCGAAGGTGGTTTCGAGAATTTCGCTGGCCTCGAGCGGTGACCAGAGCCGGTGGAAATAGCGGGCATCGACGAGCATGCGGGCCGGCGACCCTTTGGCAATCAGGTCGGCAGCCTCCCGGATGCGTTGCTTGATATCCTCCACATCGCTGACATGTTCATGTTCGACATGAAGATAACGACCGCGATCAGTAACCTTGCCGCGCATTGTACCGACCTAGTCGAACACGATTTCGGGAAGGGGTTTGGTCATGTCGTCTGCGGCATCCAGGGCTGCTTTTGCCGTTGCCAGGAAGGCTCGGGAAATCGGTCCGTCATCGAGCGCCAGCGGCGAACCTGCGTCGGACCGGCTGCGCAGATCCATGGTGAGCGGAATCTCCCCGAGGAATTGAGCGCCGATCTGCGCGGCTTCCGCCTTGGCGCCTCCGACGCCGAAGATATGGCTGCTTTCTCCGCAATTCGGACAGATGAAGACTGACATATTCTCGATAATGCCAAGGATCGGCACATGAGTCTGTTCAAATAGCCCGATCGCCTTCCTTGCATCATCGAGCGCAAGATCTTGCGGCGTCGATACAATCACTGCGCCATCCACGGGTAGATCCTGGGCGATGGCGAGCTGGGCATCGCCGGTGCCGGGAGGCATGTCGAGAATGAGAACATCGAGCGCGCCCCAGTCCGTTTCGGTCATGAATTGGCGAATGGCGCCCTGCACCATGGGGCCGCGCCAGACAACGGGGGCGCCGGGTTTGACGACAAAACCCATGGAGATCAGCTTGACGCCATGAGCTTCCAGCGGCTGTACGCCGGCGTCGGTTTTGCGCAGTCCGGGAACATCGGTCATGCCAAACAGGCGCGGAGCGGATGGCCCGTATATATCTGCGTCCAGCAGGCCGACCTTGAGACCGTCCTTGGCCAGTGCTGCTGCAAGATTTGCGGCCACTGTAGATTTGCCGACACCGCCCTTGCCAGATGCGACCGCGATAATGCGTCGTGCCGGCTTGCTGACGGGCGCGGCTTGCGGCTTAGCAGCTGGCGCAGGTTTTTTCGCGGCTTCGGCGCGATGCGCGGTCATCACCACCCGGACGCGATCGACGCCATCGAGTCCAGACACAGCCTGTTCGATTTCCGGCTGAAGGCGATCCAGATCCGGCTGACCGGCCACAGGTGGCGCCAGCACGATTGTCACGGTATCGCCCATCTGGGCGGCATTCTCCACACGGCCGGCATCAATGAGGTTGCGACCGGACTGACGCTCGGTAATTCCACTCAGGGCTTGGCGAAGGCGTTCATCCATCTTCGGTCTCCATGACTGAAACAGCGAAATAGGCCGTTTCACGTCAGACTTAAACCCATCTGGCGAGATCTGTCTCAGCCACGCATGCAGGCATGACCCTGATCATGCAAGCGGGCTTCGATCGCCGGCATGGCTATCCGCGCAAAACCTTCCACGCCTGCCGCGCTCAAGTGGCCGGGATCGGTGAAATTGGCCAGATCCATTGAAAGCTCATGGATTGGATCGATGAAAGACCATCCGTGCTCGGCAGCAAGGCCGGCGAGCGTGTCTGCCATAACGCTCTGTATCGCGATCAGGTCCTGCGCATCGAGTGCGTGGACCGCACCTCGCATGGGCTGCGACAGGCTACGGGTTGTCTCGTCAGATTGACCATCGCGCAAGGCATTTCGGTGAGCGACAGCAATAATATCTCGGGTGTCGAGCGCGTCGACGAGCGCTGTATATTCGTCTTTGTAGATATCCGCGAGCAATGAGTCCGGCAGAAGAGCGTTGCGATCAATATGTGCGGCGCGCCGCGTCTCGCGATCGAGGTGGTGCAGGTCGAAAACCAGGCTGGCTAGCCGGAAGCGCCGTTCCAGCCAATTGCGATCGCGGGCGAATTCATGGGTCGCGCTTTCAAGATCATCATGAGCCTGGAGAAGGCTGCGCGGACCAAGGCTCAAAAGCAGGCTGACATCGCTATTGAGCGGCCGGATCTCCGCCTCAGCGATGGCGGAAAGATGGTCTGCACTCCAGGCCGGCCCTGCGATCAGCGCATATTCGAAGTCGCAATCGGGCCAGGCGACTTCAAGACGTTGCTGAATGCGTTCGGGAATAGTGGCATCGGCTGGCAGGTCCGCTCCAAACAGTTTGGAATCACCGATATAGCTGATCCGGATCGTTCCCGCCTCGCGCTGCGCATCGAGATCGGGGCCGCGAAAGCCCAGATTATTGATCCTGATGCCTTGGTATGAGGTGTAGGGCCGAAATCGTCCCATCTCGCCGCGAACCGCCGGATACATGATGGCTGCGCGCATGCTGGCCCAGTCAAAGCCTGCATCGTTATGAGCCTGCCAGCGATCATGGATGCGAAAGAGTAGTTCGCCCGCCGGGAGGGGCAGGATCAGCGCCAGCAAAAGCGCACCACCGAAGATGATTTCCTGCCACCGGTCATTGACCCACAACATAGCTCAACCGCTCCGGACTCAGTAACGTCCATAGCGAAAATCGGCAGGGATCGCTGTGCTGCAGAGGATGATCCCGATCAGGAGCAGGGCATACCACAGCGCGCAGGTCAGTCCCGCGCCGGTTGGTCCAAGCACTTTGCGAAAATAGCCGTACATATCCCTGCCCTAGCCGGGCCAGAGAGCCCGGAGCATATCAAAAGCTTCTGCCGATGTTTCCGGTTGCAGAGCAATAAAGCCCAGCCAAACGAAATGCGTCGTCAGCAAAACTTTTGCGACATGAATAAGACCTGAAAATTGCGCTGGTATGACAGCTTCGATACGGGCGCCGAGCGTCTGTGTCTTCTGCCAGATGAGTATTCCGGTGGCGTGATAGAGCCCCCAGAGCAGAAAGCGAAGAGAGATCTCGTGCCATAATCCGATAACGATCATGGTGGCATAGGCGCCCAGGATCGGGCTGCGTGTGAAGGAGACGATAACGTCATTGATATTCTGGCGGCACCATTGCGAGAGCGAGATGTGCCAGGATCGCCAGAAGGCCGAGATATTGGTCTGGAAATAGGGCCAGTTGAAGTTCTCCATGACCCGGAATCCCAGCAGCCGCGCGAAACCGATTGCGACGTCGGAAAAGCCGGAGAACTGAAAATAGAGATTCATTCCGTTCTGAACGACAATCAGATAGCCTGCCCAAACCCCTGACTGCCCTGCGATATAGTCCCCGAAAACCTGTTGAGTGAGCCAGTTCGAGAGAATAGCGACCTTGGCATAGCCATAGAGAATACGTTCCGCACCTTCAGAAATCAGACGTGGATCAAAACGCTGGCGAGCCAGATCCCGGCGATAGTCATCGATCCGATGAATGGGTCCGACCACGAGAGTCGGCAGGAAGAAAAGATAGGTGATGACGTCGACCGGATGGAGCGGCGGTTGATGACCTTTAAGCCGCTCGATGATCACGTGAATGCAGCGGAATGTGTAGTAGGACAGGCCGAGCGGGATAGCGAGTGTATCGAGAAGAGCATTCGTATCGATGGCCTGGCCAATCTTGAAATAGGCAAGCGTCGCGATCAGCGTCGCGATTGCGGCGATTGCGGTCCAACTGCTCAGCACGCGGAGGCGGGCGGTTCCGGCGGTAATCATCGCGAAGGCCAGGAGCAGGCAGGCGGAAACCGGATCATGAACACCAAGAAAGAGCAGCGTCAGACCGACAAGCCCATAGCGCCGGGCGCGTGCTGGCAGGAGCCAATAGAGCGCGACCGTAAGCCACATCCATCCGAGCCAGGTGACCGAGAACAGGCTCATTGAATATCCCGCTTGCTAGAGGTCATCCGGGATATCGAAGAAGAAGAGGTAAAAACCGATAGCCGCGATTAGGCCAAGCAGGATTGCGCAAGCCGCAAGCCAGACCCAGGCTGGCGCCGGTTCCCAATGTCTGCGGAAATAGGTGTTCAGTTCTTTCTGGCGCTTCATTGAACGCGCTCCAGCCGCCGAGCGATGACGTCACGAAGGTGTTCGAGGCGCGATATCGACAGAATATCCCGCGGTGACAGGCTTATCGCGAACGCCTCCTCAGCTGCGAAGATGAGATCGGAAGAGCACACG
>JBELMP010000147.1:0-6188 GCA_042095695.1 Maricaulis sp.
GTGATCAACACCCATAACCAGTTTGTTGCGACGATCTACCGGATCAGCCAGGCTGTGACCGAACCGTTGCTTCGGCCCATTCGGTCGGTTCTGCCGACACTCGGCGGTCTCGATTTCTCGCCGATTGCACTCATTCTGATCATTGGCTTCATACAGAACTACGTATTGCTCCAGCTGATGCGTTATCTCTGACATCCTGTACCGCCATGGTTCATGCGGGCTGGATGTATTTGTCCGGGTGACGCCGCGCTGTGCTGTTGATGAAGTGCAGGGCGTTATGGCGGACAGCGCGGGAGCCGCAAAGTTGGCCATGCGCGTGAAAGCGGTGCCCGACAAGGGTAAGACCAACAAGGCTGTCATTGCTCTTTTCGCCACATGGGCTGATTGCCCAAAAAGCGATATAGAGATCATCCGGGGGGCAACAGCCCGTATCAAGACGCTTCGGGTGACAGGGTCGGCTGTTCAGTTGAGCCGTGTCCAGGCGAAATTGGAGACGTTGACGCATGAGCGCTGAACTGATCGACGGCAAGGCAATTGGCGAGGCTCTGGACCTGGAGGCAAAGGTCGCGGGCGAGGAGCTGGCGACGAAACTCGGAAGGCCGCCCTGTCTCGCTGTTGTCCTGATCGGTGAGGACCCGGCCAGCCAGGTGTATGTGCGAAACAAAGTCCGTCGAACTGAGGCGGCCGGTTTGCGTTCTGTGGAAGTGCGCAAGCCAGCCAGCGCCTCCCAGGACGAAGTAATCAAGATTGTACGAGCGCTGAATGCCGACCCGGAGGTGGATGGCATTTTGGTACAGCTGCCGCTGCCGGATCATATGGACGCCAATGCCGTCATCGAGACGATCGACCCTGACAAGGACGTTGATGGTCTGACCGAAACGAGCGCCGGTCGTCTGGTGCTGGGCAAACCCGGTCTGCGTCCCTGTACGCCAGCAGGTTGTGTGTATCTTGCAGAAAAGGCGCTGGGAGATCTTTCCGGAAAATCCGTAGTGATTGTCGGGCGATCGATCCTGGTCGGTAAACCGGCAGCCCTGCTCTTCCTGGAAAAAAACGCCACGGTGACCATTGCCCACTCGCGGACCAAGGACCTGCCATCGCTTTGCCGCACCGCGGACATCCTCGTTCCGGCGGTGGGTCGTCCGGAGATGGTGAGGGGAGATTGGGTCAAACCGGGAGCTTGTGTTCTGGACGTGGGTATCAACCGCATCGACGCGCCTGAGCGCGGTGAGGGCAAGACACGTCTCGTTGGCGATGCGGCCTTTGACGAGATCGTCGGACATGCTGGATGGATCACCCCGGTGCCGGGCGGGATTGGCCCGATGACCATCGCCATGTTGCTTCAGAATACGGTTCGTGCGGCGTCGCAAAAATAGCAATTTCATTCACAACAATTCTTGATTGCGTAGACGGTAAATCGAGCGTAAACGGTTCGGTAACGCAACACTCATATGATATGAGCCTGAAGGAGAATGGTGTGTCCAATCAATCGCTTAGAGTTCTGCATGTTGAGGACGACTTTGCTGATGCAATGCTTGTTCAACATGCTGTCTGCGAAGCGGGGGATTTCGACATAGAGTTCGAAGTCGCGGGCACATTGAAGGATGCCAAACGCAAATTGGCCAAGGAGGTGTTTGACCTCGTCCTGCTCGACTTGCGCTTACCCGATTCCGAGCATCCGATCGATACGCTGGCGACCGCCCGCGATTGTATCGGCGAAACACCGCTTCTCGTGCTTTCCGGCTCGATGTCCGTCGACAAGATTCATCTGCCTGATGACGTTGCCGGGCTCGACAAGAACGAGAGTTTCCGGACAGAAAAGAAGGGTGACGCCCCGGTGCATCTGGCGCATTTGATCCGCGAGGCGGCGGAAGCGGCTGATATCCAGACGATCTAGTCTGAATGAACCTATACAAGCCTGGCGGGCTCTGGCATGCAACCTTACGCAAAGCATGCGGAGGAATGCCATGAGTACTGCCCACGAAGTCGATTACAAGATCTGCGGCGAGGACATTCAGTTCGTCGAGATTGAGCTGGATCCGAACGAGAGCGTCATCGCTGAAGCCGGGTCAATGATGTACAAAAACCCTTCCATCGATATGGACACCATTCTGGGTGACGGGTCTTCCAAACACAGTGGGATCTGGGGCGCGGTCAAGGGTGCTGGCAAACGTATTCTGACTGGCGAAAGCCTGTTCATGACGATCTTCAGTCATGAAGGCCAAGGCAAGGCGCACGTCGCATTCGCGGCGCCCTTCCCAGGTACAATCATTCCGGTTCACCTGCCCGATGTTGGCGGAGAGCTCATCTGTCAGAAAGACAGTTTTCTGGTCGCAGCCAAGGGTGTCTCGGTCGGTATCGCGCTGCAGAAGCGCATCGGCACGGGGCTTTTTGGTGGCGAAGGCTTCATCATGCAGCGTCTTGAGGGCGATGGATGGTGTTTTGTTCACGCGGGCGGCACGTTGATCGAGAAAGAACTGGCCGCAGGCGAGGAGCTTCACGTCGATACGGGCTGCGTGGTTGCCTACACCAAGGAAGTCGATTTCCGTATCGAACAGGCTGGCAATATCAAGACCATGTTCTTCGGCGGTGAGGGGTTCTTCTTCGCCAAGCTTCAGGGCCCGGGCAAGGTTTGGCTCCAGTCCATGCCGTTCTCGCGACTGGCGGGCCGCATTCTGGCAAACGTGCCAGTTGCCGGCTCCGGACAGGGCGAGGGCTCTGTGCTCGGCCCGTTAGGCTCGATGATGCGCGGTAGCTAGCTATTCTATCTTCGAATAGTTTATGCAGTTGACAATCACTCGCATTAACACCAAATACGGAGGGTCGAAACAATTCGGTCCTCCGTATGTATGTCTGTATCTGTAACGCCCTGAAAGACAGTCAGCTCAAGCAGGCCGCCCGCGACCCTGCTGTCAGTTCGGCTGCCTGCGTTTTCAAGCAGCTGGACGCTCGCCCGCAATGCGGACGCTGCCTTCCCGACGTGAGGGACATGATTTCCTCGACTGAAATTCACGCAAATGATTCTCAAGTTACGCGTTGATTTGATAGCGCTTATCAGGCGCAAACATTATTCTTGGATTTCCACGAACATCGCCTAACTTTCCGCTCTAGACAGCTGGGAGTGAGGCCATGAAGGGCGACACCAAAATCATTGAATTCCTCAACGGTGCACTGAAGCTCGAGCTGGCCGCGGTGAACCAGTACTTCCTGCACGCGCGCATGTTCAAGGACTGGGGCTTCGCCAAGATCGCCGAGGTCGAATATGAAGAATCCATCGATGAGATGAAACACGCCGATCAGCTGATCGAACGCATCCTCTTTCTGGAAGGCCTGCCGAACGTTCAGGATCTCGCCAAGATCTATATCGGTGAAACCGTCAAGGAATGCTTGGAATGCGACCTCAAGATCGAACAGCGGGCGCATCCCTACTACAAGGAAGCCATCGCTTATTGTGAGAACGCCGGTGATTATGTCACGCGCAAGCTCTTCACCGATATCCTGGCGTCTGAGGAAGAGCATATCGACTTCCTGGAAACCCAGCTCGGCCTGATCGAGAAAATCGGGGAGGAACGCTATATGCAATCCCAGATGAAACCCGGCGAGCATTGACCTGAGAGATCCCGGCTATGTGCATAGCCTCATTTCCTGATTTGCTTATTGACGCTCATTGGTGAATGCTCCGAGCCGACCGTCCGTCTTTTCGAGTGCGGAGGGGTCAGCTTGGGGGAATGATGCAGATCAAATTCATTCATAACCGGAGATCCGGTCTCGGCATGCTCGCCGCGATTTTGGTGTCGATGACCACGACCGCTGGCGCCCTCGCGCAACAGGCTCCCATCGTTCAGCCCGGCGCACCCGGCGAAGATTCGCGAACCCTGACCCGTGCTCAATCCCTTGAGCTCGGTCAGAGCAGCTATATCGAGGCAGATGCCCGTTTCATGCAGCACATGATCGTCCATCATGGCCAGGCTGTAGACATGGGCGCGCTGGTCTCTGGCCGAACAACAAATGAAGCCGTGCGCCTGATGGCAGAGCGTATTGCCCTGACTCAGGAATCCGAGATCGCCATGATGCGGACCTGGCTGATGCGACGTGGTGAAAGCACCGAGATGGCGGGGCATCACGCCCATCACATGAACCACCAGCCGGACCCGAATGTTCCGGTTATGCCGGGTATGTTGACGCCGGCGCAGATGGATGCGCTCGCGGCGTCCAGCGGGGCCGAATTCGATCACCTTTATCTCACCGGAATGATTCTGCACCATCAGGGCGCCATAGACATGGTCAACGCCCTGCTCAGCCAGCCCGGCGCCGGTGAAGACCCGGAACTATCAGAATTCCTGTCAGCGGTTGTCGCTGACCAATCTACTGAAATCTTGCGCATGCAGAATATGCTCGCGCGACAGGGTTAGGGGGAGACAATGACCCATATCAAGACCGGAATATCCATCCTCGCGCTGGCTGTGCTGGCGACCGCCTGCAGCCAGCCCGCAAGCAATGAATCAAGCGAAATTGCCAGCAATCCGCCGCCAAGCCGCGAAGGCCTGGCACCGGGGCTGTACGATGCCGAGGAAGTCAGCTGGAATGTCGAGCTGGTTCATGCCGAACGCACTCCGGAAGCTTTCGCGCCCGACAATGCGATGTGGGCGCCTGCGGTTGAAATGGCCTTGATGCAGGCGATGCGCGATGGCGAGGAAGTCGACCGCCCGCCGAGTCCGATCTCGTTCGCCAATACGGATCTCGCCTTTTCCGGTGATCGGGTGATCATGGGCAATTGGCACGGTTTCAACATCTTTGAGACCCAGGACGACAGCTCCGTCGAGCACGTGCTTTCGGTGGTCTGTCCCGGCGGTCAGGGCGATGTCAGTGTGCACGGGAATCTCGTCTTCCGCTCGGTCGAAGACAATCGTGGACGTCTGGATTGTGGTTCCGGCGGTGTTGAAGGGGAAAGCAGCGCGGAACGTTTTCGCGGTGTCCAGATTTTCGACATTTCCGATATGAACAATGTTCGCCAGGTTGCCGCCGTACAAACCTGTCGCGGTTCGCATACCCATACGCTTGTGCCTGATCTCAACGATCCAAGCGCAATTTATGTCTACAATTCGGGTACTTCATCCGTCCGCCCGTCGAGTGAGCTGGAGATTTGCTCTGATGGTGAGCCGGAAGAGAACCCGGATACGGCGCTTTACTCGATCGACGTGATCCGCGTTCCGCTGGCGTCGCCGGAAGACGCTGCCATCGTCAATCGTCCGCGGATCTTTGCTGACCGCGAAACAGGGGAGATTGCCGGACTCTGGCGGGGTGGCCAGCTTGAAGAGGAAGCCCAGGAGACCTCGGTTACCAATCAGTGTCACGACATCAATGTCTATCCGGAAATGGGTCTGGCGGCCGGTGCCTGTAGCGGAAATGGTATTCTGCTCGACATTTCGGACCCCGCCAATCCGGCCCGGATCAGCGAAATGTCCGATCCGAACATGGCGTATTGGCATGCTGCGCTCTTCAACAATGACGCCAACAAGATCCTGTTCACTGACGAGTGGGGCGGTGGCCTCGGCGCGCGTTGTCGCGCAGAGGACCCGGAGACCTGGGGTGCCAACATCATCGCCGACATCACCGAGGGTGGCCTGGAAGGGCGTGCGATTTTCAAGATTCCGAATACCCAGTCGGCGGTAGAGAATTGCGTGGCCCATAATGGATCGCTCGTCCCGATTCCGGGACGCGATATCATTGTCCAGGGTTGGTATTCCGGCGGTATCTCGGTAATCGATTTCACTGACAGCAATAACCCGTTCGAGATTGCCTTCTTCGACCGCGGCCCGCTGGATGCCGAGCAGCTCTTCCTGGGCGGCAACTGGGCAGCCTATTGGCACAATGGCCTTGTCTATGCCCCGGAGATTGTTCGTGGTCTGGACATCTTCCGCCTCCTGCCGAGCGAATACATCTCGGAAAATGAGCTGGCTGCCGCCGATCTGATCCGTTTCGACGAAGCCAATACCCAGACGCAAATGCGTTTTGAATGGCCGGACGAACCGGTCGTGGCGATGGCCTACGTGGATCAGCTGAGCCGCTCTGGTGCGCTGACCGACGCCATGGCCGACACGGTGCGTGCAGCGGTCAATGCTGGCTCTGCCGGCGATGACCTGATGAGCGCGTTGGCGGCGGCTGCCGAAGGTGCTGAAGGCGCTGACGGA